>JASFGM010000136.1:0-7057 GCA_050123755.1 Desulfobacterales bacterium | reverse complement strand
TATGGGAAATCAGCCGGCCGGTTTGAAACAGGAGCCGAAACAGACGGGGACCGATAAACAGTTAAGACAGTTACCGAAAATACCGGTGCGCAAAAACATAATTAAGCCTCTAGATGATATGACATCCGGCCAATCACAGCCGCTACCGAAAGCGGTAAAGCCCAAATCCCGGATTTCCCGATCTCAAACATCGAATCCTAAACAACCGGTTCGAAGCCAGGCCGGCGACCCGGCGAGGTCATCTGCAAAAAAAGCGAATTCAGCTGTGAAACCGGCCTCACAAACTTACAGGCGTCTGGATGATCCGAAATTAAAACTGCAAGCCATTGCCTGGTCGGCGAACGCTGCCCAGCGGATTGCGGTTATCAACAATCATGTGGTGCGGGAGGGCGAATCGGTAGAAGGCTTTTCTGTCAACCAAATTCGCCAGGATGACATCATCGTCAATGATGGAACAGAATCATGGCGACTCGATTTCGGACTAAAATAAAAAAAGCCATACGCTCGCGGCGGTCGATATGTCTTTTGCTGATGGTGGCTATCCTGGTGGGAATGTTTTTAGAGTTTGCACCCTTGCAGTCGCTAGAATACGGCGCATACGATCTGATGTCGCCTCTCAGGCAGAGAACCGCCGGCATTCCATTGGTAATTGTCGCGATTGATGACATCAGTCTTGAGGGTATCGGTGACTGGCCCTGGCCACGCGCTTATATTGCGGACATTGTCAACACCCTGTCCAAATACGGCGCCGATGCACTGGGGGTTTCGATTTTGTTTCGCGACCGGGAGTTGAACGCCGGTTTAGCCGAAGTTCAAAAGCTCAGAGAAACACTCCATCAGAAACCGCCGCTCGGCAAGAAGCAGACGCTAAATAAAATCGACCGGCTTCTGGCCCAAACACAAGGCCGCTTAGATCACGACACCCGTCTGATTTCTGCGGTCAGAAGGGCCCGCAATGTGGTGTTGCCCCTTCGATTTGAGTTTTCCGGGTCTGAAAGCACAGACAGCCCTGCCCGATCCGACTGGCTTTGGATGAATTCTATCAAAGCGAATACCGATTCAGCCGTGATAGATCTGCCTTCGCAGACGCCCGCTTTTTTATCCGGCATACTCCGTGACAGACCCATTGCCGCCCGGCAGATTCATCAACCCTATGCTGAGCTATCCGGAAAATCAGGCGCTCTGGGGCATACGAACCACATTGCCGATCAGGACAATATTATTCGCAATGTTCCCTTATTGATACGGTATCAGAACAGAGAATTTCCTGCTTTCGCCTTGCAGGTGGCATTGAAATATTTTGGTGCGGATATCGGGGACGTCCGCCCGGATTCTTCCGGCTTGCAAATTAAGAAGCGCCATATTCCAACGGTCGGGTACCACCGGATGCTGATCGATTTTAGCGGGCAAAGCAGCAATATTCAGAAATTTTCGGCCGTGGATGTATTGGAAGGTAGAATTCCGGCCGAGGCATTCCGGCGCAAAATCGTGTTGCTGGGGTTAACCGCCAAAGAATTCGCCCCGAGATACAAAACACCCGCGCAAGGTCAATCTACCGGAATTGAACTTAGCGCAAATGTCGTTGAAAACATCGTAAACCGCAAACATATTTCCAGACCCGCATGGTCCCTGGCACTGGAAGTCATGGTTCTTTTATATTTCGGCTTTTTCCTGCTGTTTGTCATCCCCAAGGTACAGCCCCGAATCGGCATGCTCATATTCGCAATTTTTTTGGTAACCTGGATCGGTGTGGCCGCCGCGTTGTTTATTGCCCAGGGCTACTGGCTGCGGCTCATCTCACCGATCCTTTTTGCCGTAATCGGTTTTGCGTTTACCGGATACAAGCGGATATCCGATAAAAAAAAGGACGAAAGCGTCGAATTAAACAAATCCCTGGGGCTGGCTTTACAGGGCCAGGGTATGCTCGATATGGCCTTTGAACGGTTTATGAAATGCCCGATCGAAAACAAATCCGTCAAAGCGCTGCTCTTTCATCTGGGGTTGGATTTCGAGCGAAAACGTATGTTTAACAAAGCCCTGGCGGTTTACAACCACATTTTAAAGGCGGGGGCTTTCAAGGACATCGAAGGCCGAATCAAAAATTTACAACAACTTGAAAGTACGCTCGTATTGCCCGGCGGTACCAATAAAAAGGATACGCCCCTGTTTTTGGAGGATGGCGCCGCCAAGCCCACGCTCGGGCGCTATGAAATCATCAAAGCGCTGGGCCATGGTGCAATGGGGACCGTCTATCTGGGCAGAGATCCGAGTATCAATCGCGAGGTGGCCATTAAAACAGTTAGCTATGCCGATGTGGAACCCGAGCAACTTAAAGATGTTAGAGATCAATTTTTCCGAGAAGCCGAAGCGGCCGGCAAGCTGACGCACCCGAACATCGTTACGATTTATGATGTCGGCGAAGACCATGACATGGCGTATATTGCCATGGAGCTGCTGATTGGAAAGGACCTGACAAATTTCTGCCGCAAAGGAGAGTTGTTGCCGGTCCCACGGGTTCTCGGTGTGGTCGCCTCGGTGGCCGAAGCCCTTGATTATGCGCATCTGCAGGGTGTCGTCCACCGCGACATCAAACCGGCCAACATCATTCTAATGCAAAATGACCAGGTAAAAGTTGCCGATTTCGGCATCGCCCGAATGATGGCTTCATCCACCAAGACCCAAACCGGCGTAATTTTCGGCACGCCGAATTATATGTCACCGGAACAGGTGGCCGGAAAAAAGGTAGACGGTCGCTCGGATCTGTTCTCACTCGGGATCGTTTTCTATGAGTTGTTGAGCGGAGACAAACCCTTCAAGGGTGACAGCATCACAACGCTGATGTATGCGATCACCAACAACACCTATACGCCGCTTCAAGAGGTTGCCCCTGATACACCGCAGGCTTGCGTGGAAATCGTTGACAAATTGCTCAAGAAAGGGGTTAGCAAGCGCTACAAGTCCGCCGCCGCGCTGGTCGCCCAAATCATAAGATGCCAGAAAGAATTAAATAATCCCAAGAACGGATGAAATCGACTTTTTCTCCTGAATTTATTTGTCTAAATTGATTCGGTAGACATTTGGGTCTCAAGATTTTGAGCCTTTTCTTTAAGAAGAAAATGATAGATTAGATCACAATAACGATCCAACTCAACCATTCCTTTCCCGGATACGGCATAGCGCCAAAAACCATAAAGTTTTGCCAGATTTATCATGCGCTGGCTGTATGATTTCCAATTAAAATGTCCCCGGACTCTTTTAATGCCATTTTCTGATATCGTTTCCCAGAAATTCGCGTCCTTTTTGCACTGTTCTACAAAATTTTCCAGGCTTTCTGCTATCAGATCAGGCTTGCTGGTATTCATTAAAAAACCACTGATGCCGTATTCAATTATTTCCAGCGGGCCGCCAAACTTAGGTGCAAAAGTCGGGAGTCCGGAAGCCATGGCTTCAATGATCGTGAGTCCAAATGCTTCAAATAAAGCGGGCTGCACAAATATCCCCTTGTGATCAGCGATTATGCGATAGACCTCGCCGGTATCAAGTTTGTTGATGCTGGGCAACCAACGCACTTTCCCGTGCAAATTATAGCTTTCGATGAGATCATAAGCTTTAGTGATTTCATTGCGCTCTTCAGAATCACTGGAATTTTCGACATGAATGGTACCCGCCGCAAAAAGGAGGTTGCAGGAATCCTGAAGCGTTTTGCTCATACCAAACGCCTGAATCAGGCCGGTGATATTTTTAATCTTGTCAAATCGGGCCATTGTGAAAATGGGCATTTTATCCGGATGGTCCAGACTGCCGTAAATATCTTCGGAATTGTCGTCAAACAGCCGATGCTCCCACTGCTGCCATTTGGTCTGGATTCGTTTCTCTTTTTGGTAATATGGGAAATACAATTCTTCGTCGACTCCGGGGGGGATGACATTAAATTTAGGTGCAAACAGATTAACGCCGCTTACAACCTGGTACAGTTGTGGGAGTGAAAAAAACTGGTAAGATTCGTATTGCCCCATCGTATTTTCGGTGCCGATGATCTCCTGCAATGTGCTGGTGATAATAAAATCCGATTTATTCATAGAAAAAATATCCGCTGTATATTGCAACGAAAAATGGTAGTCTTGTTCGTTTTCCTGCCAGTGCAGATCAGAAAATGCATACTTTGTTTTTTCAAGTGCATGCGCAATGGTGCACTGTATGACGTCGAATTTATCGGAAAGCAGGGAAGCCACGAGGTTACCATCCGAGTAGTTGCCGATGATCAGGTCCGGGCGACCCTCAAATTCACTCAGCAATTCTCTGGCGGCATCCTCGGCAAAGGTTTCTAAATAAGGCCAGATTTTAAAACGAGAAACCCAGTGTTTGACGATGTTATATTGATTGTCTCTGAAAGGTACCCTCAGGATATAGCTGTTATCGGTCTGGAAAATTTCTTCCTTGCGCTGATCACAGGTTGTGTCTTGTGCTTCAGGGATCAGACGGGTTAACACGACGATCTTGGGTTTGACATCCAGACCGGTAAGTCGAATTTCTTTTGTTAAATGCTGTTCAAGGGCCCGCACCTGATCAAGGATATAAATAACCTGGCCGCCGGTGTCCGGCTTTCCCAGCGCATTGGTTTGTCCGAACCATCCATGGGGCGAAATGATGGCGATTTTCGAGATGAGCGGCATCGGAACCCGAGAGATAAAATGTTCCAGTAGATGGTCGGTCGGCTCATTGATGAGGTCAAACAGGGTCTGAATTGTTTCTGATATCCGCCCTACAGAATTGCCCCAGCCAACCTCAAAACCTTCTTTTTGCATTCTGGTCTTTACGCTGCTATATGGCGCCTCGGGCTTTTTGCGTTTCAGCCATTCCAGCACTTTTTCAATCCGGGTATAAAATGTTTCCGAATCTTTGATAAGCTCGCCGTTGACGAGCAATTGCCGACCGTTGTGTTGATGGAGCTTAATGAACTCAAACAGCTTTGCATTCCACTCATCGGGTCGGCTGAAAATGTTGCTGCACATGTAACGGTTTAGAAAACGAATACCGTTGCCTACCGTGCGGGTATCTCGAATCGAAGGCGAAAAATCATAAAACGGCATAAAGTCTATTTTCAAACGGTAATTATCTCTCTTTTTCTTTAACAATTGCAGATCTCTCAGGTCTAAATAGTCATAAAGCGAGATCTCTTCCATATATTCTCCATCCAGACGAATGCGGTAAAAGCGGTACTTCGCGATGGCATAACGGTGCAGCATCACCAGCGTTCCATCAGCCAGGAAAAGCTCCTGCGCGTTTTTTAAAAAATTAAACATCGATGAATTCCGGCGAAACTTTTGGGTCTTATTATGGTGATCGCAATACTGGCGGAAAAGCTGGATAATGCCGTTTCGAAGGCAGATGCCAAACTGCTGATTTGTAACAAACACCACAAATTCTTTGAAATCCTTGCGATCCTTTTTATTCAGGATCTCAATTAAGACATTTTTCATAATGCGTCCATCATCCTTCAACGCTTAGTGGCTTTTTCAATAAATTGATATCGCTTTATTCCCTCAAGAATCCCCGCGGAATATTTTCCCTTGGCAAAGTAAATTCCTCGGATGCCCTTTAGTTTTTTTAGCTCGGGGCTGTAATTACGTACGACCACTCCCCGGGGTTCACCGCGCAACATCTCCTCATCATTTCCGGAATCCCCGCAGGCCAAAAAGTTTTTCAGAGGAATCTCCCACTTATAACTCAGGTAGCGTATGGCCTTGCCCTTGGATGCCCGATACGGAAGAATATCCAGATATCTATCCTGGGAATAAATCAAATTGTAACGGCATTTATTTTTGAGCAGACGTTCATGAATTTTAGCCAGGCGATCTTTGGCCGGCTCTATTTCATAGCTGATGTTAAAACGCCGCTGCACTTCTGCTTTCTGGTATTTCAAAAATGCAAAATCCTTAAGTAGGGCGACCATTTTTTCACGGTCCCATTTGGCGGATATGTGTGTCTCCCAGCCTCGACCCGTATGCAGGTTTTTTCCGTAATATATTTCTGCGCCCACGGAGGTGACAAGGACATCCGGCAAAGGTATTCGATGTTTTTCCAAAAACGCTGTCGCCGATTCAATTGGACGGCCGGTCGCCAGTCCAAATCCGATATGTTCTCTGTTTTCCTCAAGCAGGGTCAAAAGCTCCGATAGGTGCGCGTTGCTGTCTCCAACCAGCGTATTGTCAATATTGGCAATGATGAAATAGTTTAGCCGTGCCAGGCGTCGGCCAATGGCATCGGACGGAACAGCAACTTTCATCTTTTCTTCATCCTGATCTGCAAACATATGACTGATTTGTTTCAGATACGCCGTCGCATGGCTCTCCCATGTGTAGTGTTTGCGAACATTCATGATGCCGGCCTTGGAATACTGCTTCCATTTTTCACTGTCGGTAATAATTTGTTTGACCGCATTCGCAATCGCCTTGGAGTCGGTGGTATTTACCAGGGCGCCACAATTACAATTTTTAACGATGTCGCGGGGTCCCCCGTCGTCAGGGGCGATGATCGGCAGGCCGCAGGCGGCCGCCTCGATCAGAGTGAGACCGAAAGGCTCCGATAGAGCGGAATTAACAAATATGCCCTTTTTTTCGGCTGCAATCCGGTAAAGCTCCGGCACTTCATGCTCAAAATCATGTTTTTTGGGGATGGCAATTTTACCGTATAAATCATATTTATCCATGAGCAAAAGAATCTCGGTGAGGACATCGCGCTCGTTATCTTCCATATCGGTGATGTCCTTGCGAATGCCGGCAAAAACGGCCAAGTTGGCCATCGACTGCAGCTCTAAATCCTCGCCGTAAGCTTTGATTAATCCTGCAATGTTTTTGCGCTTGTCCGGGCGACAAAGTGATAGGATAACCGGGCGATCAGGATGCATAAAGAAACGATTCAACTTCTCCAGCATTGAAGCCTGAGCATATAGTTCAATTTCTTCTTTATCAGTTTCGGGCAGCATGTCGTGATAGAATGGATAAAATTTATCAACATCCAGCCCCGGTGGTATAACGTGATATTTGGGAATGTCTTT
>JASFGM010000135.1:0-7073 GCA_050123755.1 Desulfobacterales bacterium | reverse complement strand
TATATTTAAATCGGAATAAAATTTGACACGCAGAAGCCAGTGGATTAGAATTATTGTAAATAATGACTGTTTCGCGATCAGAAAGATTGTAAAACAGTAAGATTTCAAGGAGACTGCGGAAAATGGAAATTACCCCGAAAGACACCGTTAATATTGACGCATACGTAAACCAGGTTCAGGATAAAGATAAAGCGGATGCCACTTCTGAGCAGCCGGAAAAGCAGCAAGCCAAAGCAGATACGGTTGTGCTTTCAGATACGGCCAAAGCAGTCCAGGAGGCACAAAAACAATTGGAATCAATTCCGGATGTTCGGGAGGACAAAGTTGCCGAGCTTAAAGAACAGATTGAAAACGGCACATATGAGCCGGACGCGGAGAAAATAGCCGGAAAAATGATAAAAGATTCCCTCTTAAACGATCTGACTTAACCGGTTAATCTAACAAACCCATAAAAACACAAGGGCGATTTAGGAACGATCCTAAATCGCCTTTTCTTTGTTCTAATGGACGTTGCAGTTCAGGCAGTAGGCATATAATCCGGCAGGATCGTTGGCGCGTAAAATATGGTCGAATTCAGTATCGATAACGTTATCGTACAATTTTTTTACCGGATGATCGGCCGGGCTGAATGCGACAAAGACCCCGGTAATGAGTCGATTGAGCCGTCTAATCAACCGCTCCCGGGTGGTTAAGGGTTGCGTAATGTAGCTGACTTCATAATCTTTTAAATCCACACGATCGGCGACCGCACTTATGGTATCCTGTAAGCTGCCAATTTCATCGACCAATCCCAGTTCTTTCGCTGTGGTTCCGGCCCAAACACGACCCCGGGCGATTTTCTCCACCGCTTCCGGCTGCATATTCCGGCCTTCAGCGACCCGTTGAATGAAACGCCGATAGCTTTGTTCAATGACCTGACGCATCGATTGGGCAATCAGATCATTCAGCGGCCGGCTGGGATCGAAAGCATCTGAAAGTTTTGTGGTACCCACGCCATCACTGGTGATCCCCAGAGATTTCAGGCTTCTTTCAAAAGTTGGGAAGGCTCCCCAAACCCCGATCGAGCCGGTAATCGTTGTCGGTGTTGCCCAGATTTGATCTGCAGGTGCGGCGATCCAGTACCCGCCGGATGCAGCCATTGATCCCATGGATACAAAAACGGGTTTGCCGGTCTGGCGGGTCAGCTCGATCTCTCTGCTAATGACTTCCGAAGCGGTGGCACTGCCTCCGCCGCTATCGACCCGAACCACCAACGCCTTTATTTGGTCATCTTCACGCGCGCGGATGATCAAATCCGCCATGGTGTCACCGCCGATTCTACCGGCCGGTTGCGCTCCGTCCATGATGACACCGCTGGCGACAATAACGCCAATTTTGTCATCATGCGCAGTGCTTTCCATCAGCGCAGGACGGATGCGGCTTAAGTATTTATCAAATGCAATCTGTTTGAAAGTGATGCCGTCTTTATCCTTGCCAACGAGTTCAATCAGTTCCGCGCGAACCTCATCACGGGTTTTCAACTCATCCACCAGACCGAGGTTTAACGCCATCATGGCCGCATCCCCATTGGCTTTTGCCAGGTGGTCTGGAATATTATTGATATAATCATCCAGGTCTTGCGGATCCAAACCCCGCTGTTGGGTAACAACGATTTTGTAGTAATCCCATAAAATATTGAGCCAGGCGCGGTTGGCTTCTTTAGCGTAACGGGACATGCTGTCACGCAAAAAGGGTTCCGTAGCCGATTTATAGGTGCCGGCTTTAAAGACATGAAATTGTATTTTTAATTTGTCCAGGGCTGCTTTGTAATACTTTCGATAAAGGCCGAAACCATGCAGCATTATCCCGCCCATGGGACTCAAATAAAGCTTGTCTGCATGGACAGCCAGATAATATTGATGTTGATTGAAGTAATCACCAAAAGCGAAAATTAGCTTGCCGCTACTTTGGAATCGCTCAAGACCCGCTCCAATGGCCTGAAGTTTGCTAATACCGCCCCCTTTCATTTTTCTGAGGTCAAGGATCAGCGCCGCTACGCGCTCATCCTCTTTTGCAAAATCGATAACATCGATAATGTCTTTCAAAAGCGTCTCGTCTTTGGCGGCTTCCCCGAAAATGTCGCTGGAGAGCACGGTTTCGCTTTTTTGTTCTACGATATTGCCTTCCGGGGATAGAATCAGCGCAACGCCTTCGGGCACATCCTCATCGCGGGCAAAAAAAACCACGGCAATCAGGAAAACAACCAGTAAGAGAAACAGCAGATTGCCGACCGTGCGACGCGTGGCGGATACAATGTTCCAAAAAAAGCGTAAAAATCGTCGAATTTTGCCTGGGGGTTTGTTCATGACGTTACAACCTCAGCTGAACTAATTTTAAAGATCAATAAGAAGAAAAACAATTAGTGCCACAAAGACACAAAATCACGAAGCATTTTAAATAAGTTTATTATAAAGTCGTTCTTTGCGTTCTTCGTGTTCTTTGTGGTTTAATACCTAAATTTATATATAATATAAAACAATTTAAAAGTATTGCATAGCCTGTTTAAATAAAAAAATAGGGCGACTAAAAAGTCGCCCTATTTTTCGTTGTTAATGGTTGATGGTAGCGCTCAACAATTGAAAGATGAGGTATTTAGTGAATCGTGATGTTTTTGGGCTTTTGCTTCTCAGGTTTGGGCACTTCAATTTTCAGCAGGCCGTCTTTAAAATCCGCTTTAATCTTGTCTGAATCCACATCAGCCGGCAGGCTGAAAGCGCGCTGGAATTTTCCGTAAGCCCTTTCGCGGCGATAGTAATTTTCCTCTTTGACCTCATTGTCATAGGCGCGTTCACCACTGAGTGTCAGAACCCGATCTTTCACGTCAACTGCGATATCCTTTTTATCCACTCCGGGAAGTTCCGCTTTGATAACAACTCTGTCATCCTCATCATACATATCCACAACCGGATGCCAGGTACCCAGGCTCAGGTCATCATCTGATCGGCCGGGTTGGAAAAAAGAATCATCAAACAGATGATTGAATCGATGCTGCAATGTGTTCATCTCTCTCCAGGGATTCCATCTGACTAAGTTCATCATTTTTTAACCCTCCTTAGATTAGATTTAATTAATTTTACATCTAAAATATTATCATTTAGTTTTCTGACCAATATAATAAATATGATTTTTATATTGTCAATATATTAATTTATTTTTTTATTGCATTACTAAAAAAGTGTATTAGATTATAGTAATGAAATCGTGCGGTCTGGAAATTGAGGTGATTTGGGGAGGTGGTCACAAATGGAAATTAAAGAAAATCTAATGGTTATAAACGACATCGCGTTGCCGCAGCCTTCTTCAGGGGACCTGAGGGGCCGGCAATCGGTGAGGGCAACATTTAAGCTGTCCGCCCAAGCCATTGATATTCTTAGCATTGTATCGGCCCATCTGGGCATTAAACAAAAATCCATTTTCGACCACTTAATGGAAGATGACCAATCCCTGACCATTATTGCTCAGGAAGTTGACCCCAAACAGGTCAATGCCCTGGAACGGATCCAGAAAACTTTTGTGATCAGTCGCAAGACGCTGCTGGCCCTGGAAGAAGCAGCCAGACAATTTAACACTTCGCGGGATGTACTGGTTGAATTGTCAATTCAGCGGCTGTTGCCGATCATTTATCGGGAACAGGAAAAACATGAGAAACGTAAAAAAATAGTAAATGAAATCAAACACTTTCTGGACCAGGGGGCAACGCTGCTTGCAGAATTTGAGTCAGATCTCGGGAAAGATGACCCGGTGAGCGCAGAATTTAAGCGTGCCATTGACGTATTAAGGGATGCCCGGACCCATATCGGGGCTTTTGTGGTCAAGGGGCAAATGATTGAAAATTTTAATGTTTAACGTTTATGCGCCGCGAATCTCAATGCGGGCTGCGGTGAGTATAAACAATAGAACCATCATTTAAATTTAAAAAAATTACGTTAGGAGGAATTTATCATGAGTAAAATTATCGGAATTGACCTTGGAACGACCAACTCTTGCGTCGCGCTGATGGACGGTGGCGATGCAAAAATTATTACCAACCCTGAAGGGGGTCGCACAACCCCTTCGATCGTGGCCATTTCAGAGAACGCTGAGCGCCTGGTTGGACAAATTGCCAAAAGACAGGCGGTCACCAATCCTGAAAATACGGTCTTTGCTGTCAAACGGTTGATCGGCCGCCAATATGATTCGGCAGAAGTGCAAAATGACATCAAGGTTTTGCCTTATAAAATCGAAAAGGCATCCAACGGTGCCGTGCAAATTAACCTGCGTGGAAAACCCTATCGTCCGGCGGAAATTTCATCTTTTATCCTGGCCAATATTAAAAAGACGGCCGAGGAGTATCTGGGTGAAAAAGTTACCGATGCAGTCATCACGGTCCCGGCCTATTTTAACGACAGCCAACGGCAGGCCACCAAGGATGCCGGGAAAATTGCAGGATTGAATGTATTGCGGATTATCAATGAACCCACCGCGGCATCGCTGGCCTATGGTCTCGATAAAAAAACCGATGAAAAGATCGTGGTATTTGACCTGGGCGGCGGTACATTCGACGTTTCGATTCTCGAAATTGGCGATGGTGTTTTTGAGGTGAAAGCCACCAATGGGAACACCCATTTAGGCGGTGAAGATTTTGACCTCAAATTAATCGATTATCTGGCCGATGAATTTAAAAAGGATCAAGGAATTGATCTTAGAAACGACAAAATGGCTTTACAGCGCTTAAAAGAAGCCGCTGAAAAAGCCAAGATCGAATTGTCCACGTCTGTGCAGACTGACGTTAATCTACCCTTTATCACTGCAGACGCCAGCGGCCCCAAGCATCTCAATTTAAAGATCACCCGCGCCAAGTTTGAGGGCCTGGTCGGCGAACTGCTCGATAAACTGGAGCAGCCCTGCCGGATGGCGCTTAAAGATGCCGGCTTTTCTGCTGCCGATATCAATGAGGTCATCCTGGTAGGCGGTATGACCCGCATGCCGGCTGTTCAGGAACGGGTTAAGCGCATATTTGGCAAAGAACCCAATAAAGGGGTGAACCCTGATGAGGTCGTTGCCATGGGTGCTGCCATCCAGGGCGGTGTTTTAAAAGGCGACGTTGAAGATGTATTACTGCTTGATGTCACGCCCTTGTCTCTGGGTATTGAGACCCTGGGCGGTGTCATGACCCGGTTGATTGATAAAAATACCACCATCCCGGCAAAAAAGAGTGAAATCTTTTCAACTGCCGAAGATAACCAGCCGGCCGTATCGGTTCACGTGCTTCAGGGAGAGCGCGAAATGGCCCGGGATAACAAAACCCTGGGACGCTTTGAATTGATGGGTATTGCCCCGGCACCTCGCGGGGTCCCGCAAATTGAAGTGACCTTTGATATCGATGCCAACGGGATTGTGGAGGTATCCGCCAAGGATTCGTCAACCGGCAAAAAGCAGTCGATTCGCATCACTCATTCTTCGGGTTTATCTAAGGATGAAATTGATCGGCTGGTTAAGGATGCCGAGCTTCATTCTGAAGAAGATAAGGTCAGAAAAGAGTTGGCGGATGCCCGCAATTCAGCGGATGCGCTGATATATTCCACCGAAAAAACCCTCACCGAATTGGGTCATCAGGTGGATAGCGGTTTAAGGGCCGAAGTGGAGCAGACAATTGCCAGTCTCAAGCGTGAAATCGAAGGCGAAAACAGTGCAGAAATCAAGCGTCTGACGGAAGCATTGGCCCAGGCTTCCCATCAACTGGCATCTTCGATGTATCAGCAAGCTTCGCCCGAGGGACACAATAATGACTACCAGGCAGCAGGTGCGCATAATCCATCGGATGGTGCATCATCGAATTTCGATGAAGAGGTGGTTGACGCCGAGTACGAGGAAGTCAACTGATTCGGACATTGCAAGAAAAACATCGTAAAAAAGGCGGTGCTCGCAATGCGGAGGCCGCCTTTTTCTTATCTGATTTGTGCTCAACTTGGTGCATATAAAAAAAAACTTTCTTTCAGTTAAAAATCCGGTTATTTAATAAGTACCTCATGAAAGCCGCCTTTAACATAATCGGTATCGTAATACTGTCGTTCCTGGTCGTCGCGGGATTCTATTTTTATCTGGGCTTGCCGGATGTCAGCGGGTTAACAGCTAAAAATCCCCGAACCACCGCATTAATGGTACAGCGCTACCGGGAGGCAAAGAAAACCGACGCGACATTCCGGATCCGCAAGCAGTGGATTGATTTTGAAGCCATACCGAAATTGCTGCGCGATACTGTCCGGGTCACGGAAGACGCCGGCTTTTATCAGCACCGCGGTATCGACTTTGCAGAATTAAAAGAGGCCATTAAAAAAAATTGGAAAACGGGAGCCTATGCCCGTGGTGCCAGCACCATTACCCAGCAACTGGCAAAGAATCTTTACCTGTCCACTGAAAAAAGCCTGATCCGTAAAATCAAAGAATATTTAATCACCATACGCCTGGAAAAAAATTTAAGCAAAGATCGTATTTTTGCCATTTACCTCAATGTTATCGAATGGGGACCGGGGATCTTCGGGGTGGAAGCGGCCTCTCAGTATTATTTTCACAAAGGTGTTAGCCAACTGAATTTGGAGGAAATGGTCCGGCTGGTGGCCGTTATTCCCAAACCGTTAAAAATTAATCCTACCGAAAATGACGATTGGCTGAAATGGAAAGCCCGGTGGATTTTAGATGCCCTGAGACGATACGCCTATATTGATCAAATGCAATATCAAGCCACCTACGACCGCTTTCAATAACGCCGTCGCAGCCACACCCACCTTATTACCTAAATCTTGCATAAAAATTAATAATACGCTTGGACTATGTTTATAGGCTCAAGCTTCATATTATAAGGTTTCAGGTGTCAGTGATCAGGCGTCAGGAAGAGACAGAAGACAGAGGACAAAGGGCAGACTGTTTCTGTTTTCTGTCATCTGTTATCTGACACCTGAAACCCGAAACCTGACACCTTATGCTTAATACTAGATTTAACTAGATTGCAATATTATTAATAATAATATATGGAATGCAGTAATGAATCTGGCAAA
>JASFGM010000134.1:0-7085 GCA_050123755.1 Desulfobacterales bacterium | reverse complement strand
CCAGCGGATGGCAGAAACGGTCCACTTCTTTGATAACCGCCTGAATGATATCTTTTGCCGGCTGAACGGCATTTTCCCGGATAATTTTTTTAAAACGTTCTTTGCCGAACATTTCTCCTTGCGGGTTTCGGGCCTCCCAGATGCCGTCGGTGCCCATCATGATAATCTGACCCGGTATAATCTCCTTGTCCAATTTTTGATAGGCTGCCGTCTCGGAAACTCCCAGGGGCAGGGCATTGCCGGTGAGTTCTTCAAATTGGCCGCCTTCACGGTCGTAGATCATCGCCGGATCATGACCGGCGTTGACCCAGTGAATGACCTGATTGCTACGGTCGATCTCACAGATAAACAGCGTCATGAAACGCCCGGAATCTTCGACATCCCGGGTCAGTTGTCGGTTTACGTCAGAGACCACCTGGTCCAGTTCACCCGATCGCGAGGTGCGCTGACGCAGAAAAGCCCGGGCCGTGGTCATGAGCAACGCCGATGGGATGCCGTGATCGGCGACATCACCGACCACCACACAGATCTTTTTCTGACCGTTTTCAGCAGTCATCAGATAATCGTAATAATCCCCGCCGGTTTCCTCACAGTAGATGCTGGTGCCGGCAATATCCAGGCCTTCAACTTCAGGATCTTGGCCGGGAAGCAGATTTTGCTGGACTTCCATAGCGATATCCAGAGACTGCTGCAGGCGCTGGCGCTCTTTGAGCCCTTCGGTCATTTCATTGATGACATCACCGGTATAGCCGATCTCATCGTTGGTGGTAACCTGAACCTTTTTGTCAAAGTGGCCGTTTCTGACACCGCGCAAAGTTTGAATGATTTCGGTAAAGGGAATGGTCAGATTCTTGCTGACGAGCCCAGTCAGGTATATACCAATGCCTAAAAAAACAAAGGCATTAATGAAAATCGCTGTCCGTAATTGCTGAAGAGTGACGCCGGCATCCTGCTGGAGGTCGGTCACGCGCACCAGGATAAGTACGATTGAAATAAGCGGAATCAAATTGCAGGCAAATAAAAGCGCCACCAGGCGGGTGCGGATTCTAATGCGCAACGTCCGGGGTACGGTGGTCAGACCACCATCTGGGAAAAAGTGAGGTGATAGCGTTTTTTGTAAAAGATGCTCCAGCATGAAGAATGCCAAGGTGATCGTGATCAGACCGGTGCTGATACTGAGATACAAAGAACGTTGAACCATATTTGCGCCACCACCGTATGCCCAATTGATCGCAGCATAAATAACGGCCGCCAGAAGCCACATGCTGAAATCCAAACAGATGAGAACAAACGGCTCGTTTAGCAGTCGCCGACGGGCTGCGGTTGATAGATCTGCTGCGATGGGTTCAGCGCGAAACATTTTATTTAAACAGCGCCGAATCGGTTTTTCATAAGCCAGTGTCGCCAGGGCAACAAAAATAAAGGCAAATGGGGTGAATAGCGCATCCACCCAATAGGCAACCGGGTGTGTCCAAACGTATTTAGGCGGTTTTCCTTCGGCTAACAGGAGCAGACCGTTAACGAAGAAGACGCCGATAAAGTTGGCCAAAAAGTTGGCTCCCAGCATCTCGTTTTTAAGATGGAATTGTTTAAATTTTGTCATAGTAGATGACTCCTGCAAATACGCAATTGCTTAGAAGTACTACAATAGCAAAAAGAAATCAAACCAGACGGATAAAGCAGCCGATTATGTTGAAACTATTTTGCGGTTGCTTTTGCTATCCTCGCTTTATAGTGGTTTTCAAAAAAACGTGCCGGTATTCAGACGTTTTTCTACAGCCCTTTAAATCTTCTTGCAGATTATCATTTAATCTGTAGGGGTCGTGTGTTATGAAAAGGTATATCGAATTATCTTTGAAGCCTCACAATAGATCAGGGTGAAATTTTATGGGCAAAAAATTGAAAAAATTTGAAGATGTTGACCATGTGGCTGCATCGCTGGAGGCAGCCGACTACATTTGTTCAAAAACGATCGCCACGGTTGTTTTTCTGGCCCAGGCCACCCAGAAACCGGTGCTGGTGGAAGGTCCTGCCGGAGTGGGCAAAACCGAATTGTCAAAGGCTGTTGCCCGCAGCCTGGAACGTGAATTGATCCGCCTGCAATGCTACGAGGGGTTGGATGAGACCAAAGCACTTTATGAGTGGGAATATGCCAAACAATTGCTGTATACCCAGATGGTGAAAGAAAAAATTGACGATGTGGTTTCCGGCGCCCAGAATCTGCCGGATGCGGTGGATCGCATTGCGGCGCAGGAGGATGCTTTTTTTTCAGAACGGTTTATTCAGCCGCGTCCGCTTCTGCAGGCCATTTCATCCGCCAAGCCGGTTGTCCTGCTGGTGGATGAGGTCGACAAATCCGATCCTGAATTCGAGGCCTTTCTTTTAGAAGTATTGAGTGATTTTCAGGTATCCATTCCCGAACTGGGCACCCGCACGGCGCGCAATATCCCCTTTGTATTTTTAACCTCAAATGATTCACGCGATATGAGCGATGCTTTGAAGCGGCGCTGCATCCACCTGTATATCGATTATCCGGATCGCGACCTCGAAATGCGAATCGTCCGGCTTAAAATTCCCCGGATTAAGGATCGGCTGGCCGGACAGTTGATCGATGCCATCCACAAGATTCGGGATCTGGATCTGAAAAAGAAGCCCTGTGTTTCGGAAACCCTGGATTGGGCGCAAGCGCTGATTGCACTTCAAATCGAAGACCTGTCTCCGGAACTGGTTAGGGACACCCTGACTGTGATTCTCAAATATAAGGCCGATGCGGAACTGGCCAGGGATAAGCTGGATCAAATAATTAAAAAGTGAGAAGTGAACTAAAGTGACTAAAGTGACTAAAGTGACTAAAGTTGAGGAATCCTCTCCATTTTATTAAAAAAGATGGAGCATAGCGACACCTTAACTTTAGTCACTTCCAACTTTAGTTCACTTTAGTTACTCTATCCTAAAATGGTTGACCTCGTTTTAAATTTTGTCTCCTGCGCGCGCACAGCGGGTTTGCGGGTATCGACCTCCGAGGTGCTGGATTGCCTGAATCAGCTGAAACTGGTCGATATCCTGGAAGAGCCTCAGTTTGCCGCGGTCTTGCGTGCCAATTTCGCCAAGAGCCGCAGGGAACAGCATCATTTTGACCGCCTTTATCAAATGTTTTTCCACGAGCTGCGTCAGGATGCTTCGATCGTCGGTTCCCAACCGCTTTCGGAACAGATCCATGAAATTCTACAAGCGCTGGCGCCGGCCGGGGAAGAAGCGACGACCTTTCAGACAGTGCTTGATTTTTTAGACGGTGACCCCCTTCCTTATTTTGAACAGCTTCAACAGATCGGAGTAAACGCTGACGATCAAAACCGCGGTCTGGGTTCCAATTTAGGAGCGGCGACGCACCGCCTTGAAATTATGCTGGGGCTCAATGCGGCCGAAGATGCGCTGGAGCAGTTTTTCGCCGATCATCGTGATCAGATGGACTGGGAGGTTCGTCGGGATTTAGACGCACATTTTAAAAACCGTCTGGATAGTGCGCGCCGCCTATTAACCCGTGACCGCCGGGCATATGCCGACAGCGCTGATAAAAATATTTCTTATCGACAGCGGCTGGATCATCTGGGGGAAATCCATTTTGCCTCCCTGACCAAAAAAGAAGTGGAAACCATGCGGGAGGTCATCGAGCAGCTCGTGCGCCGGCTGAAAGACACCGTCAGCCGACGCTACGCCAGGCAAAAGCGGGGGGTCCTGGATATTAAAAAAACGTTACGCCGGGCCGCGGGCTATCAAGGTATTCCGCTGGAATTGTTCTATCGCAATCGTCCCCTGCGAAAAGCCAAAATTGTCGCACTATGCGATGTCTCCGGATCCGTTTGGTCAGCGGTACGCTTCATGTTAAATATGCTTTATTCGCTGCAGGAATGTTTCACCCAGGTGCGAAGCTTCGTATTTGTGGCAGGGCTGGATGAAGTCACCAATGTTTTTGATGATCATGAAATCAATCTGGCAATCGAAAAAGTGCTCAAAGAGGCCAAGATTGAATACAATGCGGCGACCGACTACGGGCTGACGTTTCGACAGTTTAAAAACAGGTACATGGATATTCTCAATAAAAAAACATCGCTGATTATTATCGGTGACGGCCGAACCAATTACGCCAATCCGGAAGAGCGTATTTTAGAAGAGATGCGGGAAAGAAGCCGGCGGGTGATCTGGCTAAATCCCGAAACTCAATATTTCTGGTATACGGGCGACAGCGAAATGCGCACCTACATGGAATATTGTGATGAAGTGCGTCCCTGTCAGAACTTAAATCAGTTGCTGGGATTTATTGAGTCGCTGGTTTTGTAAATAAGGGATTACTCCCATTTGCCTGCGGCTGATTGTGTTGATACCTGTCGGTTAAGCGTCTTTGATGCTGATTTAAAAATCAGGGTACCCCCTGTTTCTCTATCCGGCGGCGTGGGGTTCCATTCAAAGCCAGAGCCCAGATTCGTATCTACCGCAGCGAATATATCCTCGTCTCTTGTATATCCGTCCAACGAAATTTTTGTATTTGACCATACTAAGCATTCTCTTATATTAAGTTCTTTGACTGCCGCTTGCAATACTCTCTGGCTTGCGCTATCCGATACAAGGTCAAAGCGCTGAATGGATACCGATGCCACAACCCCCATGATGATCATAACCGATATGAGCTCAATTAACGTAAATCCATTTTGGTTCAATCCATTAAGCCTTTTACGCATATAAGGTATTCCCCTATGTCGTCGTTGATGCCGATCCCCACGCGTGTGGTACCTATAGTTATACAGTTGTATAGAAAAATAGGTTTAAAGAGCAGGGCAAGTTATGCGCACACGGCCATAAATATACCCCTGCATTTTTTATTATGTGCAAAAACTATGCAAAAACAGTGTTTTACAGGGATTTATAAGATATTTCAAAAGATTACGAACACTTAGCTACGCAGATGAACTGCCGGCAGGCTTGGAATTGAAAAAAGGGTGTTAAATATTGTGTAATTTGTTTCACATAATTGGACATGATTTTGGGATGTTTATGGCAAGAAAGAACAATGACTGGAACACAAAAGGTCTGACAAAGGGCCGGTGGCCGATCCATGCGCCGTAGTACCGCCGAGGCGGGATGGAGGCGGGGTGCGCGCAAGCCGCTCTGGCGAAGCCGCGCGGCTGAATTAATCTGAAGGCATCTTAAAACGATCTAAATATGGATAGCGTCCCTGAATTCAACACCAAATCCATATTGATCCGTCCATATTACTTTGCCTTTTCGTTTAATACTGTTATTTTGCTCGCTAATGGGCACGGCCAGCGTTACGACATTTCCTTCAGGCAAAAACAAATCGGTTTCAATAAATGCACCTTTGTTGCCCAAGTTTTTGATGTAACACTCGTGGATGCCGTATCGGGTCGCGAAAAAAGAAGATTCGGAGCAAAATTTTCGCGGATATTTTCTTTTATTTTTCATCTGCTTGGAGACCGGTTCAGATAGAAGCGGTTCAAGTTAAGGGCTTCACTGTATTTTCATCCGGTTGCAGAAATTCCGAGACGTTATACGATCGATTCGAGGATTTCATGTGCATTATAAGGCACCATTTTTCCAGCATCCCAGGGCTGCAATGCCGGATTGAAGTCCGCCGCAGCGATCGTATGGTTGCTGATGAAATACTCTAAGCGGGAACGTTGCTGGGAATTGAGTTCGCCAAATTTTACGCCGCATTTGCGAATTGTAAACGAGTTTGAGGGGATATCTGTTTCGATCTCAAAATCAAAGACCGGTTTAAAAAGCAGACGATCCAGGTAGAATGCGTCCGGGGCGAATAAGATATCCATTTTAAACAGCCCATTTGATCCGCCGGTACGATCGATATAGTGAAATGCCAAGCCGTCTCTTGAGATATTGACAATCTGTCCCATTTTAATGGGCTTGGACTTGATTACGGCAAAGGCAATCTCGCCCATGCTCATATCTTTAATTTTGCTCAGCTCGATGGATGTGGACCTGAGCACCGCAAAGGTGCCCGGCTGAACCCGATAGCGTCTCCCTATTCTGCGTTCCATCTTCCTTACCTCTTTCGATTGGAATGTACAGAATAGTATAAAAAGCAATTTCCCTGCCAATATTGGTTCAATAGGTGGTAAATTTTAGGGTGTAACCGGTTAATACATATATATCAGTTAGTTATGTTTTTATAAAAAAATGAATCTGATTTCAATTTCTTACCCTGCCGAAGAGAATTTAAGTTAATTTTGTACATTTTTGTGCACAGTTAGCGTTGCATAGGCACTAATTTATTGACAATATACGGTTTTTTGAAGTTCGCAATTAAACGTATATTGTATATAAAAAGATATAACATCTACAAATTCTAACATTCTGTGTATCATTGCTGAGGTCTTGTAAAAATGTTAACCGATGGAGGAAAAAAATGAAACCGGTATCTATTTATTGCCAATCCGTTAATGTAAGTCTGGAAACAGGACCGGACATTCGCGATATTACACCGCTGCTGGAGAACATGATTCATGAATCGCAAGTTGAAAACGGGAGTCTTTGTGCTACAATGGTCGGTTCGACGGGTTCACTGACGACGATTGAATATGAACCCGGGGTGGTCAGAGATTTAAGGGCAGCTGTTAATCGCTTGGCGCCGCCTGATCTTGAATATGAGCATGAAAAGGCCTGGCATGACGGCAACGGGCACAGCCATGTTCAGGCCGCATTATTGGGCCCCTCAATCGCCCTGCCGGTTCGGAAAGGGCGCTTGAAAATGGGAACCTGGCAGCAGGTCGTCGCCATCAACCATGACAACCGTGCCCGTCAACGGTCCATCGAAATCACCATCACCGGCACTACTGTTTAAAGATCGGCCCGTTGGGCCTTGAAGAGCGGCTCCATGCGCCTTTAGGAGCGGTCCTGCGGACCTTTAGGCTTGAGAGATTCTCCCGCTGTTTTGCTTTTAGCCTAAAGCGAAGCGCTCCTCAAACGGAGCGGGAACTGCGCGGAGTGCTCCGCTTTAGCGTTTGCGACGGAGCCTGTTCATGGCCAACCGCAAACTGGTCTGCATCCGTCCG
>JASFGM010000133.1:0-7086 GCA_050123755.1 Desulfobacterales bacterium | reverse complement strand
TTTGAGTCCGCGGATGTGTCGCAGATTGTCTGCGGTTCTGAGGATCAGCATGACCAGATCGCCTTCCTCCATTTCAGCCAGGGAACCCACTTTTTCCCATGGTTCCCCGATAGCCCAGGCGTAAATGGCTACAGCCGGTCTTAGAAGCAAGGGACGCGCCTCAAATCCCTGGTTCAGCATCTGCCTGGCAAATGGCCTCAAACCCTTGATGGCCTGATCGAATGCATTCGACAGCGGTTTGGGAACCCTTTTTCTGGGCATTTTCGAGTCGGATTCGCGCTCGTTGACAAACGCAGCGATGATGGCTGCCAGAAGGTGCGGTTCGGATATCGGCAGGATACCGAGGCGGAAGCCTTCTGCAATCAAAAGGGGCTGGTCAACCCGCAGCTGGCTGGCCCATTTGCCGTCCGCAGTTAGCTCACCCGTGTCGGTGACATAGCCGCTTTCCTTTAGAAAATGAAGATGCCGCAAAAAATCCCTCCACAGGCTCTGTGGGCTGCCTTTGCGGGTTTTTTTCTGGGTTGCTTTGCCGGTTACATATGCTGCGAACGACCGCTTGAGCAAATCTTTGATTTGATCCGGATTGTGCGACAGCAGTAAATTCAGCACCATGGAAAAATTTATTCTGATTTGACTGACGACATCCAGGGCTGTTGAGTGAAACAGCCGCGCCACTAACCGCACATCCATGAATTTGCTGGGCAGCAGCAGCGCAAAACCAATATTATCCATGCCTCTACGACCGGCCCGGCCGGTCATCTGGTGAAATTCGGTAGCGTCCAGGGGCAGAAACTGGGTTCCGTTAAAGCGGTCCGAATTGAGAAAGACGACTGTACGGGCTGGAAAATTCACGCCGGCCGCCACCGTGGACGTGGCAAACACCGCATCCAGCAGACCTTCGGTCATCAATCGCTCCAGAATCAATTTCCAACCCGGCAACTGGCCGGCATGGTGGGATCCGATCGCCAGGTTTTCAAGAAACCAGCGCTGGCGGTGGTTAAAGATATGATCGCTCTGATAGGCATAGGGTTCAATCCGTTCTTTAAGTCTGGATTTACGATCGGGATTAATCTGCAGTCCAGGACGACACAGCTCCAGCGCCCGGTCACAGTCTGCTCGCGACTTTAGAAAAAATAGAGCCGGCAGTAAGTGAAATTTTTTCAACACGCGCAAAACCTGGTCAAATGGGGGTAGTTCGCGACTCAATCGGCGTTGTTTCCTGTGCTTTGCTTTTAGAAAATGATTAACCTTTTTGGATATGGTTTCTTTAGCGGCGGACTTGGTGCGCTCGGTTAACGGCAGCAGGGTCCCGGAAGGATGCAGAAAAAGGGGAACCAGCGGGACCGGTCTTTCGGTTTCTTTGATGACCTCACAGCGCGATGACCGAATCGAAGATAGCCAGCTTGCAATTTGATCGGCATTGCCGATGGTTGCCGACAGCAATAAGAGCGGGATACGTGCCGGCAGATAAATCATGATTTCTTCCCAGACCACCCCTCGGTCTGCATCCCCTAAAAAATGGGCTTCGTCCAGAACCACAAAATCGGTCGCCAGCGCTTCGCCCCGGTGCATGGCATCATACAGCTGATTTCGCAGGATCTCGGTGGTCCCCACGATGATTGACGCATCCGGGTTTTCTTTGCGATCTCCGGTTAGGATGCCGACATGTTGCTGACCGAAAATGGCGGAAAATTCGGCGTATTTGGCATTGCTCAGCGCTTTTAGCGGACAGGCGTACCAGGATTTTCCATTGCCGGCGTGAATCCGGGCGATCGCGCGTTCGGCGATCCAGGTTTTTCCGGCACCGGTCGGTGCCGTCACCAGGCAGTCGCTGTGTTCAATTGCAGCCAGAGCCGTGGTTTGAAAGGCATCCGGTGTGAACGGGGGATTTTGGGGTACGCCGATTTCGCTAAAAGTTTTACGAAGCCCGGCATCGGCACCCGCCTTTAAATGGTGAGTTTTTGGTTTCTTGCGGGAATAATGCTTTGGCCGGAAGGAATGTTTTCTGGGTTTTGGCATTAGAGTCTGGAGATCATGGACTTGACCTGAGCCTTTGACGGTGAATCGACATCAAAAGGTGAGACACCGTTGAGATCCGCTTCGATTAAGGCCTCGTCATAGGGCAGAAAGCCAAGGAATTCAAAATCGTCTAAGTGGGTTTTTAAAAATGTTTCGTCTTTTTCGCTACGCACTTTATTGCCGACCACGCTGATGTGTTTCAATCCGATTTCTCCGGCCAGCTTGCGAATGTGTTCGGCGGTGTCGATGCTGCGCCGACCCGGCTCCACGACCACGATGAGCTTGTCGACCGCCTTTGCCGTTGCGCGGCCCAGGTGCTCGATGCCGGCCTCCATATCCATGACCACGACTTCATCGCGTGCCAGTACAATATGCATGACCAGGGCCCTGAGCAGCGCACTTTCCGGGCAGATACAGCCGGAACCCCCCTTTTTTATACCCCCCAGCCGCATCAGCTTGATCTGTTCAAAGCTCACCGATACCGCATCCGGCAAATCGTCCACTTTAGGATTGAGTTTAAAATAACCTCCGATGCTGCCGGGTTTGGCGCCGGTTCTTTCAAAAATAAGGTCTTCCATTTCAGATATCGGCACGACTTTATCGGCGTCGGAAACACCAATGCCGGCCGCCAGATTGGCATCCGGATCCGCATCAATGGCCAGTACGCGTTTGCCTTCATCGTTGAGGGTTCGAATCATTAATGCGGCGAATGTTGTTTTTCCAACGCCGCCTTTTCCACTGACTGCCAGTTTCATAAGTTTATCCTCGATTTTGATAAATTCGTTAAAAATCGAATTTATCAAGTGTTTGGTGTTTCGTATTTTGTGTTTGGTCATACATCTATGTTGTTTTGGCAGCTTCACATGCCCCCAAACACGAAACACCAAACACTAAATACCAAATATAAGACTCGCTCGCAAAATAGTTTCTTTTCTGCCATTTTGCGAGGTCATAAAGGTTAGGCATTTATCACACATAGCAATATAACACAGGAACTGATCGCGGCAAGAACAAAAGGTCGCTGACAGAGCGATTTCTTTAATCATCATACCTTGGTATTTGCAATAAAAAAGCAGCGCAGATGCGCTGCTTTTTTTGAGAAACCGATTTTATACCGCCTTGCGGCCGCCGGCAAATTTACCTTGACCAGCCTCCAGGTTGAATATCAGTGGATTCGGTACGGGTCAAAGGAACTTCGATGCTGGTTTTAAATCTGAGTGTGCCGCCATCTTGGTCGGGAGGCCCGCCAACCCAACTATAATCACCGCCCAGAGTGGTATTCAGGATTGGAAAAAGCGCGGCATCGTCTATGTAACCGGTAAGGGTTATCTTAATGTTGGACCAGGTTAAGGTTTCGCGGCCGTTCAGTTCCGCAATGCCGGCATCGATGGCGCGCTGGCGGGCACTTTCATCGAGACTCATGTAGCGGGGTATGGCGACAGCAGCCAAAACGCTTAAAATAACCATCACGGCAATGATCTCAACTAACGTGAAACCTTTCTCGCGTTGACTATACTTTAGCATAAGCTCTGATACAAAGAATGAATGACCTTGCGACCATACGCGTTGCTGCGGTCTTTATTATTAACGGGACCACGTCGCGGGTTGAGCTGCGGTCGACGCTGTTCGCGTTATCGTAACTTCTGTGGTCTGACGGAATGCAAGTATGTTGGCCCCATCTGGAACAGTTGGGCGTGCAGCCGCTCCACCGGCGCCCCACCCATAATCACCGCCGAGCGTATAATTGACCGTTGGGAACAGCGTTGCGTCATCAGTATAACCGGTGATGGAAATTTTTGCGTCAGCCCAGGTTAAACTTTCGCGGCCGTTGAGCTCTGATATCCCGGCATCGATAGCGCGTTGCCTGGCATTCGCTTCCAGGTCAATATAGCGGGGTACCGCCACGGCAGCCAGGATTCCCAGAATAATCAAGACAGCAATAATCTCAACCAGCGTAAAACCTTCCTGATTTTGTAATAATTTAGATGTTTTCATGATCGATCCTTCCTCCCATTATACATTATAATATTTAGCGAAGCAATTCGCTAAGCAAAAAGGGGTTAACCCCCGGTTTGTTAAAATACGCCATTTTAGGCTGTATTTGATTACAAATTATGCACTTTTGATGCCAGAAATACACCCTGAATTGATATGTAAATTATATTGTATTATTTCAGTAATGTAAGAGGATTTCTACAGGGGTTGCTACTTTTTGATGGGGGATTAAGGGTCAAATTCTACACAATTTGTTGATAAATAATAAACTAAAACATCATATTTCGTTGCTTTTGATGCTTTTGACATCAATTTTGTGTTTTTTAATGCGATGCCACAGACTGCGCTGATTAATTCCGAGCAGTTCGGTGGCTCGCACCTGAACACCGCCGGTTTTTCTGAGGGCTTCGATGATCATACTTTTTTCGATTTCATTGATGCGTTCATCCAGGGGTAAATTAACCGGTAATGAAACCGTCTTGTTGGAATCGGTGTTAAAGGCACCCGTGATCTGGCTCGGCAGCTGAGCGGGCTCGATAAAACCATTTTCAGCGATCACCGCCGCACTTTCAATAACGTTTTTGAGTTCTCTAATATTACCCGGCCAGGTGTAGGCCATGATCATCTGCAAGGCCACTGAAGAAATTTCAATCTTTTTCGGCAGGTTGTGCAGAAAGTAATCGACCAGAAGCGGGATGTCTTCTTTGCGTTCCCGTAATGGCGGCAGATGCAGCGTAAACACATTCAAGCGGTAATATAAGTCTTCTCGAAATTTACCTTCCTGAACCAGTTTTTCAAGATTTTGATTGGTGGAGGCAATAAAGCGGACATCCACTTTAATGGTATTGCTGCCGCCCACCCGGTAAAACTCTTTTTCCTGGATTACCCGCAGGATTTTAGACTGCAGGTCTAAAGGCATGTCGCCGATTTCATCCAAAAAAAGAATTCCCGCGTTGGCCATATCAAATTTACCGGGTTTGAATTTTGTCGCACCGGTAAAGGCCCCTTTTTCATGTCCGAACAATTCGCTTTCCAGCAATTCTGTCGGGATGGCGGCGCAATTTAGTTTAATGAAGGGCTTGTTTTTGCGCAGACAATTTTCGTAGATACTGGTGGCCACCAGCTCCTTGCCGGTTCCGCTCTCACCGAGAATGAGGACGGTTGAGTCGGTCGGAGCCACTTTTTTAATCAAGCTCAAAAGACCCCGCATGGCCAGGCTTTCACCGATAATTTGAGGAAAAAAATGGCGGGCATCCATTCGGCTGAGCACCGACGTAACCTGATCAAACACGGTTGTAAATTGTTCAATTTTATTCACCGACCAATCTTTTCTTTTATCGGTCCGACCGCCTGAAATCGAAGCCAGCTTGACCGCTTTTGCGACAAATTGTTCAACCGGTTTTAAAATAAAGCGCACCAGTGCAAATCCGATCACAAATGTCAGAATGCCGACCAGAATGATAAACCAGAAAACCGGCTGGGCGGGATCTGCCCCCTGTCCCAGATTGTATTTGGTCAACCGAAAGGAAATGATTCCGGTCAGAATAGTCAACCCGGTGATAATAAAAGGGATAATGATGTAAAGGCTTATGTAAAAACGAGATTGTTTCATCTTTAAAGTCAGGTTTCAGGTGTCAGGTTTCAGTGTTCAGGTTTCAGCTCTGACAATTCTGACACCTGACACCCGACACCTGAAACCGCCTACTTGGCCATCAATGTGAGATCCCACATTGGCAAAAAGATCGCCAGTGCGAAAAAGCCGACCACCGCTGCCAGCCCGACCGTCAGCAGCGGACCGATCGCCTCAGACAGTTTTTTCATGGAGTACTCAACTTCCGTATCATAGTGTTCGGCCACATCCCGCAGCATGTTTTCCAGGTTACCGGACTCTTCACCGATGGCCACCATATTGATCAGCATGGGTGTAAAATATTTCGCCTGTCCCAGGGGGCCGGCAATACCACGGCCTTCCGCCAGGCTGTCTTTAATTCTATCCAGCTCGCCGCCAACTGCAGCATTGCCGATCGTGCCGGATAAGATATCCATCGAATCCAGCACATCCACGCCGCTGGCCTGCAGAATGGAAAAGATGCTGGCAAAGCGCGATATCGCACTTTTCACAAACAGGGGTCCGATCAACGGCACCCGCATCAGAATGGTGTCCCGGGCCAATTTGCCCTGGTCGGTTTTTAAGTAGTAATAAACAAACAGAACGACTACAGCCGTTCCGCCCAATAAAAGATACCAGTAGTTAGATAGAAACGTATAAATGAGCAGACATATCTGGGTCGGCAGGGGCAGGGTTAAGCCGGCATTATTAAAAATATTAACGAACTTGGGGATCACCTGGGTAATTAAGACCAGAAATGCAGTAAACAGAAATACCACAACGATGAGGGGATATGTCATGGCGGATTTAATATCGGCTTTAACCTGGTGCTCATGCTCAATTATGTAAATCAGGCGTTCAAGCACTTCCGGCAGCGCGCCACTGGCTTCACCGGCCTGGATCATACTGCAGTATAAAGGCGAAAATACCTTCGGGTGTTTTCTGAAAGCATCATATAAACTGGCGCCCTCTTTTATATCCTGATGCATCCTGCCGAGAATACCCCGCAATTTGAGGTTTTCGGTCTGCTCTTCCAGGATTTGCAGCATGTTCATCATATTGACCCCGGCATTGATCATGGTTTTAAACTGTTTGGTAAAAAGAATCAGTTCAGGTGCCTTTACCGGCGAGAGTTGTTCCCGGATTTTAGACATCTGCAGTCCGCTTAAAGCCGGCTGTTCCGCCTTCACTCTGGTAGGGATATAACCCCGTGAAGCCAACATGTTGTTGGCAACTTCCAGGGAGTCAGCTTCAATTTCACCGGAGGTGGTGGCTCCGGTTTCGGTAATGGCCTGATAAGAAAATTTCGGCATGGTAACCTCTGGTTCTGTTAATTCGTTTATATCTTTCGCAAAAATATCGGAAATCTACACACTATTTTTCAAGGTGTCAGGTTTCGGGTGTCAGGTGTCAGTCCTGACAATTCTGACGTCGGCGACCTAGTCTTAAAGCTTCATGCCTAT
>JASFGM010000132.1:0-7128 GCA_050123755.1 Desulfobacterales bacterium | reverse complement strand
TTAAAGTTCGAACCCCATGCACGCGGTCCTTTTGACGGAGGATTTCCACCACTTCCGCTTGGATATAATGCGCCCCCAGGAATTTGGCCTTCTGTTGGTATCCCCGCAGAAGGCCATATGCATCCAAGTACCCAGCCCGTCGACCAAAAGAAGCACCCAATAAGCCCTCCACATTCATGTGGGGAAGCATATCCTTGACTTCCTCGGGGGTCAGGAGATCAACATCCACTCCGAGTGAACGCTGAAGGCGGTATTGCTTCTGGAGTGTCTCCCAGTTGTTTTCATCCGCTAAAAAGAGGTACCCCCGGGGGTAATAATATGCATGAGCGCGTTCCCCATCCACGGCCATTTCATCATCGAATCGCTCGATAGCCTCAATACCGTAAAGACCGATGCGAATATTTATCTCCGTGCTGAATTGCTGACGGACGCCTCCCATACTTCGAGGCGTAGATGCAAATTCGTAAGAGGGATCCTTCTCCAAGACAGCTACCGTGCCGTCCAACCCATCATTCAAGAGATGATAGGCGATACTGCTGCCGATCACACCCCCTCCCACGATAAGGATATCATATGCTTTTTGTCCCATTATTGGCTATCTCCATTTGTGTCGCGCAGCCTCTCTTCGTTCGGCTTTCATGCGCTCACATGCTTGAAGTCAAATGGGTTTCCCGTGACCAATGGGCTAAGGCTCTTAGCCTGCTCGGTTTGAAGCAAGGAAGTCAATAAATATAAAGCGAGACTGCCTCAGCTGCCGTCTTTTTGTCAATAAAATATCGATTGCTGAAGATAGATTGACAGATGAAAGTTTAAATGTATAAATAAATTTCGTATGTGTATTTAAATTTCCAGGATATGGAGGGCGCTAAGATGGCAGGCTATGCCGGCAAGATATTGAGAGTCGATCTATCCAATAGGAAAATAACCACAGAAGATATCTCAGAGCAAATGAAAGACAGGTTTTTGGGGGGCAGAGGCTTTGCCGTCAAGATTTTGTGGGAGGAGGTCATGGGCGTCGATCCGTTATCTGAGGGCAATAAAATTGTTTTTGCAACCGGTCCGCTCACCGGTCTCCCGGTGCCGAGCTCAGGCAAAATGGTAATCGCCACCAAAAGCCCTCTCACGGGTGGATACGGCGATAGCAATATTGGCAGTCGCGCATCCGTCCATTTAAAGAAGGCCGGATATGACGTCTTGGTCATTGAAGGATGTTCGGAGCATCCCTGCTATCTTTCTATCGAAGATGATAAGGTTCAAATCCTGGAGGCAAAAGATATTTGGAGCAAAGATACCTTTAAAGCCCAGGAAATCTTGGAGCGAAGGCATGGCAAAAACACAGGAATCTTGCTCATTGGACCCGCTGGAGAAAATGGTGTCAGATTTGCCAATCTGATCTCGCAAAAAGGACGAGCCGCCGGCAGAGTGGGGATCGGGGCGGTGATGGGCTCTAAAAACCTCAAAGCGATTGTGCTGAAGGGCGCTAAGGAGATTCCAATTTTTGATGAGAAAAAATTAAAAGCTTTGGGCAAAGCGGCCTGGGCGGACATCAAAACCAAGGAAAACTACGATATTTGGACCCGACAAGGCACCATGATGATGATCGAGTGGGCCGATTCGATCAGCGCCATGCCGAGCTATAATTTTCGGGAGGGAACCTTCAAATTCGCAAAACAAATAGATGGTCACACGGCGGAGAAAATCAAGGTCGGCCGACAAGGCTGTCCGCATTGCAACGCCCGCTGCGGTATTGTGGTCAGGGACGCGGAAGGTGGCAACGCCGAGTTAGACTATGAAAACGTAACGATGCTGGGATCCAATATCGGAATCACTGATCTTGGTGAAGCCGCAGCCTTGAATCGATTGGCGGATGAATACGGTTTGGACACCATATCCCTGGGCAGCAATCTGGCTTTTTTGATGGAAGCCTCCGAAAAAGGCCTTATCGATGAGAAACTCGAATGGGGGGATTTCAAGGGTTGCAAAAGAGTCGTCGCGGAGATCGTGAACAATAAAGGACTGGGGGAGATTGTCTCCGGGGGCGTGAAAAGGGCCTCCGATCGTTTGGGATCCAATTCGAAGGATTGGGCAATGCAGGTCAAAGGAATGGAGATTTCAGCCTATACATGCCAGGCTTTGCCGGCAATGGCACTGGCCTACGGCACTTCGCCCATCGGCGCCCATCACAAAGATGCCTTCCTGCCCGCCTGGGAAATTGGAAATAGATCATCTAATAATAACGAAAAGGTCCGCAAAGTGATTGAACTTCAGCGTTACCGCGGAGGCTGGTTCGAGGCCTTAACGGTTTGTCGCCTGCTTTGGGTAGAGCTCGGCTTCGGGCTCGATTGGTATCCGAAATTCCTGAAGGCTGCCAGCGGATTGAACTTCTCACCGGAGAACATTGACGAGCTCGGCGACAGATTTTATGCCTTGATGCGGGCGTATTGGGTTCGGGAAAAAGACGATTGGACAAGAGAAATGGATATACCTCCTGCAAGGTGGTTTATAGAGCCTTTCAGCCAAGGGGAGCTCAAAGGCGCCTCACTCGACAAGCCCCAGTACGAGCAGATGCTATCCGGGTACTATGAATTAAGAGGATGGGATGAAAACGGCGTCCCTAAAATGGAAACATTAGAAAAACTGGGATTGGCAGACGTCGCTGAGGAATTAAAGCAAAATGGTAGAAGTTAAATTCATCGGTTTTATAGCGGAAAAAATGGGTGCCCAGGCAGTGAAGATTTCTTTAAAGCAGCCGATGAAATTAAAAGATATGCTTGAGGTCGAATTATCCGAAGACCGCTGCATTGTGCTCATTAATCATAAGCGGGGCACTTTAGATAGCCTTATAAAAAACGGCGAAAAGGTGATGATCTTGCCCGTTGTTTCAGGCGGATGATTTTAGCGAGCATATGCGCAACTGTTTGAGCTTCTTTTGGATCTTGCCTTGGCGTTTTTCCGAGATGATTCGATTGTCTCATAGGGCCTCCGATTTCAACTCACCTCGATGACTGTGCCCAATTCATTTTTTTCTGCTTCGTTCAGAACAGCGGCAGCGGCAGCGGCATCCGCCACCGCCACCCCTACTGTTTTGAAAAATGTAATTTCTTCGGCAGACTGCCGTCCCGGCTTTAAGCCGTTGACAATCTCACCCAGTTCGGCTTCAATTGTTGCCTTGGGAATAATGATGTCTCCGGCTTCCGCTAAGCATGCTTCTCGAGAATCAACTACAATTCGCGCCCGGCGCACAGTCGTTTCATCGACTTCCTGCATCTGGGGTGTATATGAGCCGACACCGGTGATGTGGGTACCGGGTTTGATCTGATTCCCATCAAACACAGGCTCAGAAGAGGTCGTTGCTGTAATGATAATATCGACCTGTTGAATGGCTTCTTTGGAGTTTGATACCAGATTGACTGCGGGAGCGTCTGCCCAAGAAGCAATCTCATCAGACAATTTTTGTGCAGCTGATGCTGAAAGATCGAAAAGATTAACCTGGGCAATCGAGCGAACAGCCATCACGCCTTGCAACTGCGCCCGGGCCTGTACACCGGCTCCAAAGAGAGCGACTGTCTTGGCATTGCGGCGAGCTAACAGTTCAGAAGCAAGGCCGCCGGTGGCACCGGTTCGAGTTGCCGTAATGCTGTCACCTTCAATAAGCGCCCTTGGCTGTCCGGTCTGGGAGTCAAGTACGATAACAATCGCCGTAACGGTCGGTAGGCCCTGCAGTGGATTATCTTTGTAAATCGAGACAATCTTGACGCCTAAATCCTGTTTACTGTGAAGGTAGGCAGGCATCAACAGGGTATCTCCTTTATCCGAGGAGATTTTTGATCGAAGCGGCACATTTGCCTTGCCCGCCGACAGCTGCCCATAGGCATGCTTCATCATCTCTATTGCTTTGGGCATCGGCAAAGCGGTTTTGACATCATCGCTACTGAGAATTCTAATCCGCATAAAATCAACTCCTGTGCAAAATAAGAATCGAGGGAAAGCACACAATTCGTCGATAATGGTAATTGTTATTCGTTAATTAAAAAGATATCATCCTCAAATCGATGTCCCTGCCAACAGCGAGATGTATTTCCGGTTCCGGAATATCAAATCAGCATTAGGCAAGCAACTAAAAATACGATGCCTAAAGTTGAGAGATCTTATGCAAGAGTGAAAGACAAGCGGCTGCTGGTTTATTGTCGCTGGCTTCCGGCTGCTTGTCTCTGGCCACCGGCTTCTGGCAGCCGCAGAGGGCTGCCCTACTATTTTGAATATCGAATATCCAACAAGGAATTTCGAATGATGAAGTTTTTTATCCTTCGATATTCAACATTCTAGATTCGATATTCTGCGGTTCTCTGTTTTCTGACCTTTGACTTCTGACCTCTGTTCCTACAGCGCACAGTACTTCTCATAAACTTCCTGCGGGAGGTCATCGATGGCGCTTTGGTAACGAATACTGCCCTGATAAACAATGCAGACGCGGTCACAGACCGATCTGGCAAAATTCAGATTCTGTTCAGCCATCAAAACGGAAATTCCTTCAGATTTTATTTTCCGAATGGTTTGCGCCAGTTGCTTTACGATAACAGGGGCCAATCCCTCCGATGGTTCGTCGAGGATGATCAGCTCGGGATTGCCCATCAGCGTCCGCGCAATGCTCAGCATTTGCTGCTCGCCACCGCTGAGCGTGCTGCCCGTGTGGCGACGTCTTTCTGCTAAATTGGGAAAGAGTTGAAATAAGCGTTCAGGTGTCCATGGTTTAAATCCCTCACACGGCGGCTGTCGCCCGACTTCCAGGTTTTCAATGACTGTAAGTCGATTAAATATCCTGCGGTCCTGAGGAACATATCCCAGGCCAAGGGCGCAGGTTTTAAATGGTGCCAAACCTTGGATAGCCTGATCTTTGAAATAAATCCTACCGCCTTTTAAGGCAATGATTCCCATAATACTTTTGAAGGCGGTCGTCTTGCCGGCCCCATTACGACCGAGCAAAGCAACGACTTCTCCGCTTTTGACCTCCAGCGTCAAGTCAAACAATATTTGGGCGCTACCGTAAAAGGTGTTGATGGATTCCACGCGAAGCATGATGTTCTGATTAGGATTCGTCATTGCAGATCCAAGATGATCGGGTTAATTGTGCAATTCCATATCTGTTAATTTGAATTTTTCAAGGCCTTATGTGATTGCAGTCCCGAGATATATTTCTTTGACTTTCGCATTTATTTGAACTTCGGCCGGGGAGCCCTCAGCTAACAATTCTCCGCGACTGAGGACAATGATACGGTCGGCATGATTGAAAACCACATCCATATCATGCTCGGTAAACAAAACGCCTATGTTCCGGGTACGGACAATATCACGCGTCAGCTCCATCAAGGTCTGTCTTTCGGCAGGCCCCGTGCCGGCAGTCGGTTCGTCCATGAGCAGCAGCCGGGGTTTATTGGCCAGGGCGACAGCCAGCTCCACGCGCTTTAGATCACCGTAAGCCAGGACACCGCAGGTGCGATCGGCCTGATCCCGGATACCGACCCGCTCGAGCAGGTCTCTGGATTCATCTACATAGAGCTGACTTGCCTTCGTTAAAAGAGAATTTGTCCGCCTGTGATAAGACAGCATGGCCATTTGAACATTTTCCAATACGGTCATCGACGGAAAGGTTGCTGTAATCTGAAAGGTTCGACCTACCCCTAACTTCCAGACATCTCTGGGTTTGCTTCCGTTGATCTCTTGGTCCATGATGAAGATGCGGCCTTGATCGGGACGCAATTGCCCATTAATCAAGTTAAAGCAGGTCGACTTACCGGCACCGTTGGGTCCGATCATGGCCAGCAGTTGCCCCTTTTCCAATTTAAAACTCACATCCTTAAGGGCCTCAACGCCGCCAAAAGACTTATAAAGATTTTGAACCGCTAATAACGATGCCATAATTTTCTCTTTGCTTCATTCGGCTAATCTTCAAAATATCCTCCCCATCGATTATAAATCGAGCCGGCAATTCCACGGGGGAAGGCCACCACCAGAAGGATAAAAATCCCGCCTAAAATCAGCTGCCAGAAATCAATCCGGGCAATTTTGTCATGCAGCCAGGTAAATGCCGCTGCTCCGGCAATCGGTCCGAAGAGGCTCTCAACACCTCCGAGCAGAACCATAAACAGAAAATCAAAAGACCGCGGGATGGCCATCTCATCCGGGAAAACGCTGCCTTTTGAAAAGACGTAAATTCCGCCGGCAAGCCCGGCAAAAACACCTGCCAGTGCAAAAGCGAACCATTGATGCCGATGCAAATCGATCCCGATCGAATCCACGCGCAGCGCCGAATCCCGGCAGGCGCGCATGGTATATCCAAAGGGCGTAAATATAAAATAGCGCAGCGTCTGTATACCGCCGATACACAGGACCATGGTCAGATAATAAAACACGATTTTTTCGCCGGCCCATGCTGAGGGCCAGATACTTAAAATACCGTCATCGCCGCCGGTAAATGCTCCCCATTGGAATACGATCGACCAGCAGATCTGAGCGAAGGCCAGTGTGAGCATCGCCATATAAACACCTGACAACCGCACGCAAAACCAGCCAATGATCAGTGCGAGCAACCCCACCAAAAGAGGTGCTAAAAAAATCGCCAATTCCATCGGGGTGTGCATATAGCGCACCATCAATGCCGCCGCGTAAGCGCCGCCTCCGAAAAATGCGGCATGCCCAAAGGACACCATCCCGCCGGGGCCCATCATAAAATACAGGCTCATACTGGCCAAAGCAAACAACGCTATTTCCGTCATTAAGACCAGACTAAAGGCGCCGCCAAATACCGGCAGGACGCACACAAAGATGAGAAGGGCCATACCCAGCAGTCTTATTTTTTTTGATGCCGGCTTTAGGGCGGACGCTTCAACGACCGCGGTGCCGTGTTCTTGAAGCTCGGCTTTGCCCAAAATCCCGTGGGGCCGAATGACCAGCACCGCCGCCATTACCAGAAACATCAAAACCAGGGTGCTTTGCGGGAATACCAGGACGCCAAATGCGCTGAGTTCGCCGATAATAACCGCCGCCAGGTAAGCTCCGGGGAGACTACCCATTCCGCCGACCACGACCACGACAAAAGCGGCTGCGATAATACTAAAATCCATCAGGAGA
>JASFGM010000131.1:0-7131 GCA_050123755.1 Desulfobacterales bacterium | reverse complement strand
CGAGAAAAATAAAAATCTGGTGGTTGCCAAAATGAAAAATCTGGGATTTGAAATACTGGAGATACGCGAGCAGGAAGAGTGGGCTGCTATTGCGGGGCGAATGAAGGCATAGTGCATTGAGCAGAGAGTATTGCTAAAAAATTCGAAATCCGAAAAACGAAATCCGAAACAATCTCAAATGACCAAAATTCAAAATTCCGAAATAAAACTTTGTGGTTTTATTTCTAAACAAAGTGCGCATATATTAGTGTTTTGAAAATTGTGAAATTTGATATTCGGATTTGTTTCGACCAATTTTATTAAATCAGGCGAAATTCGAATTTCGGATTTTACGATCTGATTTAAGTAAATAATTTTATCGAAGTATGTTCATTAATTAATTTGGAATTTAGTCATGCGTATCTTACTCGTTGAAGACGATCAAAAGATTGCTTCTTTTATCATCAAAGGTTTAAAAGCCGAAGGGTTTGCCGTGGACCATGAAGGCAACGGTGAAGACGGTTTGCATTTGGCTTTAACCGAACCTTATGATGCCGCTATCATTGATATTATGCTGCCGCGGATGGATGGCTTAAAACTCATAGAAAATATGCGCCGTGAGAAGCTGAAAACACCGGTGATTATCTTAAGCGCCAAAGGGGAAGTCGATGACCGCGTCAAAGGACTGCAGACCGGAGCGGACGATTATCTGACAAAACCGTTTGCATTTTCCGAATTGCTGGCCCGGCTGCAGGCCCTGATCCGGCGCAGCAGCGATGTTTCCGAGCCGACAATGCTGGCAGCCGCCGATATCAGCATGAACCTTATTACGCGGGAAGTCGTGCGGGCCGGGAAAAAAATCGAGCTGCAGCCGCTGGAATTTTCATTACTGGAGTATCTGCTGCGCAACGCCGGCCGCGTCGTTTCCAAAACCATGATTATGGAACATGTCTGGGATTATTATTTCGATCCCCAGACCAACGTGGTTGAATCCCGCATTTACAAGCTGCGCGAAAAAATAGACAAAGGATTTCCTGCCAGGCTGATCCATACCGTACGCGGAGTGGGCTATGTTCTTAAAGAAGATAAATAGCATCCGCCATACCCTGGCGTTTCGACTGACCCTCTGGTACGCAGGTTTATTTATGCTGACCTCCTGCGTGGCTTTTCTGTTTTTCTACTTATTGATTACTTCCGTTATCCGGGATCGTACCGACCAGGATTTGCTGGGCGAAGCCCGCACGCTTTCTTCGATTCTAAAAGTAGAGGGCGTCAATGCAGTCCAGCGCCAGGTCGTTATTGAGGCTCAGGCTGCCGGTGAAAAAAAGATTTTTTTTAGATTGCTTTCTTTTACCGGCCAGGAATTTTCTTCTTCCAATATGTCCTACTGGCGCGATATCGGGATTGGAAAAGCAGCCATCAATCAACTGATCCGTGAACAGCGGCCGGTTTTTGATACAACCAGCCTGCCGGACCGCAAGCATAAAATCCGGGTTCTTTATACGATTATCGGCCGCAGCATTATTCTGCAGTTGGGCCAATCCATGGAAAATTATACCCGCTTTATTGAAGTTTTTCGTAAAATATTTGTTACCACCATGGCCTCCTTATTTGTATTTGCCGCCATTATGGGATGGTTTATGGCACGCAGGGCCGTTGCCGGTGTTGAAACGGTCACCCAAACGGCCCGGCAAATATCAGAAGGCAGCCTTGAAGAGCGGGTGCCGGTGAAAAAACACCAGGACGAAATCGACCAGCTGGCAATCACCTTTAATCTAATGCTGGACCGCATTCAAGCCCTTGTCAACGGCATCAGGGAAATGAGCGATAATATTGCCCATGATCTTAAGAGCCCGATTACACGCATCCGGGGGATCTCGGAGGTTAACTTAACTACCGATGCCTCGGATAAAGATTATGAAACGATGGCGGCCAGCACCATCGAAGAGTGTGACCGTCTTCTGGACATGATCAACACGATGCTGGTCATCTCCAAAACCGAAGCGGGGGTGAATAAACTCGATACTCAAGAGATGGACATTGCTGCAGTTGTGCGCGACGCCTGTGAACTGTTCCGGTCGCCGGCAGAAGATAAAGATGTACGATTGATTTGTGATGTTCCGGGGAATTTCAGCATTTCCGGCGATAATCGGCTGATTCAAAGAATGATCGCCAACCTGCTCGATAATGCCATCAAATACACGCCCGCCGGCGGAAGCATTGAAATGACGGTTAATACCGTAAACGATGCTGCCACCATTACGGTCAAAGATACCGGTATCGGCATTTCCGAAAAAGACATGCCCCGTATTTTTAAGCGTTTTTATCGCTGTGATCCCAGTCGTTCAGAGGCCGGAATCGGGCTGGGTCTGAGCTTCGCAAGGGCTATTGCCAGAGCCCACGGCGGCGATATCACCGTCACCAGTGTTCCGGATCAAGGGAGCACGTTCACTGTCACCCTCCCTAAAATAGCCTCCCAAAGCCTCATTTCTTGAATTTATAAATCTTTTTTTGCCCACCCACTTTTACACAATCGATATCCTTGTCAACCTAACCTTTTGGTCATTTTCAGGTCATATTGCGGCCATCTGCGTGCGTTAATGTAGATCATCGCATATTGTGGAATGTCTGTTTTTTTCAATCCTAAGGAGGTATAAACCATGCAAAGAAAACCATTCAGAAAACTTAGTTTGGGAATCATTATTTTGGCGTTAACCGGATTCCTGTGGGGATGCGGCCTTGAAAATGAGCTCGAGGCCAAGAACATACCCGAAATGGAATCCAAGACCGTGATGGTTCCGGTCAATTTTAGTGAGTTGGCCCAGAAAGTTCGTGACGGTGTGGTCAATATCCGAACCGTCAAGACCATGAAGGGCGGCGGGCCTGTTTTCCGTCATTTCTTCGGGAATCCATTCGGGCAGCAGAGCCCCTTTGGTGACCAGGACCGTTTCCGTGATTTTTTCGGACCGCGTCATGAGGAAGGCCCCTCGCGGGATTTCAAACAACGAAGCCTGGGTTCCGGTTTTATTATTGATAAAGCCGGCTATATCGTCACCAACAACCACGTGATCGAAAATGCCGATCAGATTAAGGTCAAACTGGCTGATGAAAGGGAATTTGAAGCCGAACTGGTGGGCCGCGACCCCAATACGGATCTGGCGCTTATCCGCATAAAAGACGCCTCAGATCTGGTTCCCCTGAAACTGGGAGACTCGGATGATCTTGCGGTGGGCAGCTGGGTGGTGGCCGTTGGCAGCCCCTTCGGGCTTGAGCAGACCGTCACCGCGGGGATCGTCAGCGCCAAGGGTCGTGCCCTCGGTTCCGGACCCTATGACGACTTTATTCAAACAGATGCTTCCATTAATCCGGGAAACAGTGGCGGACCCCTCCTCAATATGAATGGCGAGGTGGTCGGGATCAACACCGCGATTGTTGCAAACGGTCAGGGCATCGGTTTTGCCATCCCCGTTAATTTGGCCCAGGGAATCGTCAACCAACTCCAGGCGCATGGTTCTGTTACCCGCGGCTGGCTGGGTGTCAGCATTCAGGATCTATCGCCGGAATTAGCCGAATATTACGGAATCAAAGACAAAAAGGGGGTTCTGGTGGCCCAGGTTTTTGAAGGCGATCCTGCCGATAAAGCCGGTATTAAAGCCAATGATGTGATTATCGAAGTTGACGGTAAATCCATCGACTCGAGTCGCGATTTGACCAGAACGATCGCCAATATAGAAGTGGGTAAAAAGACGACCGTTACGCTCCTAAGAGATGGAAAAGAGAAAACGGTAAATGTTGAAATCGCCAAGCGCGATGATTCAGAACCATTGGCACAGCGCAAATCGGAAGATAGCGAAAAATTGGGGATTCGGATTGCAGAAGCCACTCCGGAAACGGCCAAACGATTCGGTCATTCGGAAACCGAAAAAGGCGTACTGGTGGTTGGTGTCGAGCCCGGCAGCAAAGCAGATGAGGCCGGCGTTCGCCAGGGGGATCTGGTCAAAGAGGTCAACCGCAAACCGGTCACGAGCATTATCGAACTGCACTCGGAAATTGAAAAAGACGATAAAATTCAGCTGCTGGTGAAAAGACCCAATGCCGGATTTGTTGTCATTAAAATTGGCTAAACACTGTACTATCAATAAAAGCGCCGGCGCGGACATGCCGCGATAGTTGTTTGAAATTGTCCGCGCCGTTGCTGCAGAGTGCGGGATCCATTTTTGAGATGGGTTCTAGTTTATTTCTGTATCCACGTCGAATGGAATTTTAAGTGTCGATAAGTTCGCCTTGCATCGACCTGCCTGTTTGACCGCTTCCAACAGCTTGGCCTCTAATTGATCGGCTTCCATTTTAGCGCTGGTGGCATCTTCCAGGATTAAAAGTAGCAGGTCATTATCTTTTTTAATACTGGCGATTAACTTTGTAAGCGCATCCGCCATTTCGTTAACCTGTGATGCTTCTTTATGCAGGAAGTCTTTGCGGCGTAGCAATATTTTACGGGTCAGGTCACCTTGGGTTATTTTTTGGAATGTTTTGCCAAAATTTATTAATGGCCCTGCAAAACGATGGGTAATAACGATTTGAAAGATGAACGCCAGGACAAAAATTCCAGCGAAGGCCACAACCAATCTGTCGATGATGACAATAAAAAACTTGGCGGAAAAATGCTGGGACCACAAATTTTCAGGATTTTGGAAGTTCGTGTATAAGGGAATTAAAGCGGTCGCCATGACAATCCCGATAGCAATTAACAAAAATAATAAGTTATAAATCGCCAGTCGCACTTGAATATCTTTGCGTATTAAAAAGTTTCGCCATTTTCGTTGGTGATTTCTCATCTTCATGTCTTACCGTCCGGGTTAAAAATTGAATTTTAACGCAACATTGCTTAGCGTCAGGCCACTTGATTTCTTTTACAAATATGGGTGACTGCTGCAATTTACTAAGCTGCCCTTTGTTGGTCTTCCGCAATTACCTTGAGCAGGGCCTTCACCATCTCCGGATCAAACTGATGTCCGGCCTCCTTTTGAATGAGTCTAAGAGCCGCTTCGATCCCCATTCCTTTACGATAAGGCCGATCAGATGAAAGCGCATCATAAACATCTGCTACAGCTAAAATTCTGGCGCTCTGGTGGATCTCCTCACCCGCAAGACCCGCGGGATAGCCTTTTCCGTCAAAGCGTTCATGATGCTGGGAAACCATCGGGAGGATTTCTCTAAAGGCATTGATCGGTTCAATAATTTTGGCGCCTAAGTCCGGATGGCGCTTGATTAATCCAAATTCTTCATCACTCAGCTTGGCGGGTTTATCGAGTACAGCCACAGGCACCCCGATTTTGCCGATATCATGCAGAAAGGCACCGCGCTGCAATTTTTCAAGAGAATCGGAATCGAGATTGAGCACTTTTCCAATCTTAAGCGCCAAGTCGGTGACCCGTTCAGAGTGACCGGCTGTCCAGGCTGATTTGGCATCGACTGCGCGTGCGAGCGCCTGAAGCGCACCCCAGTTCATTTCCTTTAGTTCCGCAATTAAACTTGAATTTGACAGTGCAACGGCAATCTGGTCGGCCAATTGGCGCGCCAGGGTTATATCTTCGGTTGTAAATTGCTCGGATAGGCTGCCCGCCAACCATAAGATTGCCGCCAGTTTTTTCTTAACCCAAACAGGTAAAATGATCAGAGTCGGCAGGCGCAAGTGTGAATTTGTCGGGAGATAATGCGGCCTGGGGTCATTCGCTTGAACAATCAGATAATTAGGATGCTGCGCGAGCACCCTGCGTTCATGCGGTGTTATGTTTACCGTTTCCGTTAATATGGTCTGGCGTTCGAATTGAAGACTGTAGAGCACACGATTCCGGGCAGATGCGCTGACATCGATCAAACTGATGCCGTAGACCCGGCAGGCAACACAATCTGCGATGCGCTTGATGGCCGCCTTGATGATTTCATCGGGGTCAAGGGTTGATACAACCGCCCGGTCGATTTCAGCCTTAGCGGAAAGGGTTTTAAACTTATGGTTCAAGGCCTGCGCCATTTTATTAAACGCAACGGCCAGATCTTTAAATTCGTCATGACGGGAGACGCTGACCGGTTGACTAAAATCCCTAACGGCGATCCGCTGGGCACCTTCTTTCAGCGCGCCAATCGGCACCAGATTTTTGCGGATGTTTACAATGCTAAGCCACAATACCACCATGAGGGTTAAAATAATTATTGCGGGGAAACTCATTTTAAACTCGGCCAGGGGCGCAAACACATCCGATTTCGGTTTGAAAAGAATGACCGTCCAGTGCGGCAGTTTAAAGTATTGTTTCACAAACATCTGCGTGTAACTGGCAATAAATTGTTCCCCATCGGCGCTAAATTCAAAATGCCCGGAAGTCGATGCCTGCGTGTTTGATTTTAACAGACCGGCGATTTTTGCAAAATTCGGCTGGGAACTATACAGCAGCCGGTGGGATGAATCCAACACACAAAATTCGGTATCCAATGGCAGGTTATCCATCTTGTCTATGGCCCATAAATAATGATGATTAATTTCACCGACCCAAAAGCCCCGGGCAACTTTTTTGGAATCTTCCAAACATAGCATGATAATCGAAGGCTTTGATGACGAATCATGGAGCTCCGCCAGTAATGGATAACCCGCCGACAAATGCCTAATATCTTCGGATGTCAGCTGCAGGGGTGGTATGACCTGCTGGTTAAGAAGGGGCTGCGGTTCATTCGGGCTTCTAATAAGGGTGATACTGCTAAACCGTTCTTGGAGTCGATCACGCAGCAAAGCATCCAAATCGTGGGGTTCGATCCGTTTCTGATTTTTAATCACAGAATCGATCAGCCGCAATTCGCTTTCAGCCAATTCCAGGCGATCAACTAATGTTTTGGTCTGGGATTTAGCGGCATGGCGCAGGCCGTCAAGCGCCTGAGCATGAAGATGGCGCGTCACTTTAAAGTATGCTAGGACGGCAACACACCCAACCGGTATCAGCGCACAGATCACAAAAGTTGGAAAAATACGCTGTGATATTTGCTGCTGAAAGTTTTTATTTCTAACCGCATTTGCCTCTCTTGGGCTAATGTTTCTCTGCCAGATCGCAAAAGCGACCATTATTGGCGCGGACAATATCGTCACGGGCCTTTTTACCGGTAAAC
>JASFGM010000130.1:0-7165 GCA_050123755.1 Desulfobacterales bacterium | reverse complement strand
CCACAATGCGGGCTGCAGGATTTGCACGGATTGCCCGGCGTATGGCCTGACGAGACTGCATGGATGCTTTTTGGGTCACCGTGCAGGTATTTATGATGCAGAGCTCTGTGGGCTCATTTTTAGGCGCCGGTAACCAGTCGGCGGATTTCAATTGCTTTGCAATCGCAGCGGATTCGTACTGGTTCACCTTACAGCCCAGCGTGGTAATGGTAAATTTCGGCATTTTCTTCGACATCCTGAGATTCAGGTAACATTTTGATAAAGTTTACTAAATTACTGCTATTTAGCGTCCCTGTCAACTCCCGGATCGCATAAACATACCGCCGCTATTGCTTCTAGAAGTGGTCTCAAAACCTCATCTAAGGCCCAATGGCTGCGTTGCCCCGCGAATTAAAATGCTCACGTACTAGCTGTGTACGCTCCGCTTTAAATTCGCGGGACGCCTTGCCCTTAAACCTGATCTAAGGCTTTGAAACCACTTCTAAATAAAAAATGACGATGACCTCTGGGGTTACCTGAATCTTGCACGAGCCGGAGGCTTTCATATTCTCATTAATTTTCATGAAAGATTCAGGTATTAAAGGCTGACAGCGGTTTTGAAGTTAAATTATTGATTTTAAATCTTTTTTCTCTTATTATTTTATAAGGAGCCTATTTTTCGCTTTCATTTTGTTTACGATCAATTCGGGTAGAATTTAAAGGCTAATATATGCTGAACCGCTTTGCATATCGAACAACGGGACTGGCGATTAAAACGATCACCAATCTCTCAAAGGCCAGAATCTACCATCACGGGGAAGAAAATATACCCGCCGGTCCCAATATTTTTGTCATCAACCATTTTACGCGGCTTGAAACCTTTCTGATGCCCTATATCATTTTCCGTTTAACTAAAATTCCGGTCTGGTCATTAGCCGCCTTCGAGCTGTTTAAGGGCGCATTTGGAAATTATCTGGAAAAAGTGGGTGCCGTTTCCACCAAAAATCCGGACCGTGATCGACTGATCGTTAAGACCTTGCTTACGGGCGAGGCGAATTGGATCATATTTCCCGAAGGTCGCATGGTTAAAAATAAAAAAATAATTGAAAAAGGGCGGTTCATGATTTCAGCAGCCGGCGGCAAGCATCCACCGCACTCGGGCGCTGCGACACTGGCAATGAGAACCGAATTTTACCGACAACGGTTGCAAAAGCTGTCAGCTGAAAATTCAGATGAGGTTGAGCATCTGCTGAATTTGTTTCAAATCGAGAACCTTGAATCCGTATTATATCAAAATACCCATATCGTTCCCGTTAACCTGACCTATTACCCGATAAGGGCCCGGGAAAACATATTAAGCAATTTGGCGCTGCGCCTGGTCGATGATTTGCCGGAGCGCCTTATCGAAGAGCTTATGACCGAAGGTTCCATGCTTCTGTCCGGCGTTGATATCGATATCCGCTTTGGAGAACCGATTGAGGTACTTGAGTGTCTGCAGTGCTCTCCGATTGATATGGATATTTCAGCAAAACGCCGAATCGGCTTTGATGATCCGATACCTTCGCGAAAGCGCATGCGCATCGAAGCATTGAAGCTCATGGAACGGTATATGGCCGCCATTTACAACTTGACCACCGTTAATCACGACCATCTTTTTGCGTCGATGCTGCATGCGATGCGATCCAAAAAAATTGACGAGTTGGATTTGAGAAGACGGGTTTTCCTGGCGGCCACCCATATTCCGCAAAAAGCCGAAATTAATTTGCACCGCAGTCTGCAAGAAGACCAGGTGCATTTGTTAACCGATGATCGCTACCATAAAGCCGGTGATTTTATGGCAGTTGCCCTTGATACGGGAATCCTGGCGAACAAGGATAATTCACTGGTGAAAGACCCTTCGAAATTTTCTTCGCCATATGATTTCCACCGCGCTCGGATCGATCATCCGATTGAGGTGATGGCCAATGCCGTCGAACCGCTAATCGATCTGCAACATACCGTAAACCGGCTTGCCTCCCAGCCCCGGTTTTGGATTAAAAGAAAGGTCGCCCGATACCTGAGCAAACAAGCTGCTGAGGAATTTACGAAAGACTATGAAGCATTTTTTGTGAAAGGGGAAACAAAGCCGCCCTCGGTGGGCATGCCCTTTCTGATCAAGGGAAAGTCCAAAGACATTGGTGTTGTTCTATCCCACGGTTATATGGCAGCGCCTTTAGAGGTTAGACAACTGGCTGAATATTTAGGCTTGCAGGGTTTTTGGGTATATGTGCCGCGATTAAAGGGACACGGAACTTCACCGGAAGATCTGGCCACGCGCTCCTATCTGGATTGGCGGGCTTCCGTCGATCAGGGATATGCGATCATCAGCAGTATCTGCAAACACGTGGTCGCCGGCGGCTTTTCAACCGGCGCCGGGTTGGCATTGGATCTGGCCGTCCGGGTGAAAGCGGTGGCCGGTGTTTTTGCCGTAGCAGCACCCCTGCGACTCAAAGATTTTTCGGCACGATTTGCACCTGCGGTGGACATGTGGAATCGCCTGATGGAACGCGCACGGCAGGTTGGCGCCAAAAAAGAATTTGTGGAAAATAAGCCCGAAAATCCACACATCAACTATCTGCGCAATCCAATTTCGGGCGTGGTTGAAATCGATCGGCTCATGGATGCGTTAGAGCCCAAATTGCCTGATTTAAATGTTCCGTCTCTTGTTGTTCAATCCCGGGGAGATCCCGTGGTGGAACCGAAGGGATCCCGGAAAATCTTTGAACTTATCGGATCTTCGGAAAAAGAATACCTGCTGTTCAATTATGATCGCCACGGGATTTTGCTGGGTGAGGGTTCTCCAAAAGTGCATAAGGCGATCGGTGAATTTATTAAAAGATTCAAATAGGTTAGAACTATAACTTCCGGTGCGCTAGTCGACTTTTCCCTTCTTGCATATCGTTTCGGATTTCAATGTTCAGGAATCTTACAACAGAGAACAGAGGTCAGATGACAGAAAACAGAAAAAGAAAACAGTCTGCTCCTTGTCTTCAGTCATCTGCTTTCTGTCCTCTGTCCCCTGTATTAATATCTATTTAACTATTTATAATTACTTATGATACCTATCTTTTAAACCTTGGGATTCCATCAAAATTTTGACATAAGCTGTTATTTATATTACAATAATTAACAAATCAGGAGAATACAAAGGGGCCAATAGGTATCGACCTTTTTCATCGAAGATTAACTGGAAGCATCTGATTTTATGAAAAAATTGCTTTGGCTGATCAGTGCAATATTTATGGCAGCCTGTATACAAACGCTACCAGCGGTAAAAGTTGCCGAAGAATCCATGGTGCAGAACTGTGAGCGCATTGCAACGCTCTCTGAAACCACAGATCCGGGCAGGGTTTTGGATAATTATCGCCCCTCGGATCACCAGGATAAGATCCTGCAACGGGCTGCCAACCTGGGGGCCACTCATATCGTCTGGATTTATGATTATCGGGTTGGCTCGGCCGGCGTTGCCTATCGGTGCGAACCTTAATCAGGTCCCAACCGGTATCCAATTGCCTCAACTAAGTGGCAGGAAACTGATAACCGTTAAAAATGAGCGAAAAGAACAATATGGCTAAAAGAAAGATGTATAATACCACCTTGGACGCGGATCTCATCAAGGAGATCAGGATCCTGGCGGCACAATTGGAAAAACGGCAAAACGATCTTCTTGAAGAAGCGATCCTGGACCTCCTTGATAAATATAAGGAATCCGTAAATTAGTTGCTGAAAATACTTGCTTTTTGTCATCTCCAGATGGTAAATTATCATCGAGGGGTGGTCAAATGAGCACAAATCCTGAAAAAAGAGACAATACCCGATTTGATTACCAGGCACCGATCGTACTCGAGGATGCCAAGTTCGGTATCCTTCAGGGTGCCCGAATGTTCAATTACAGCGACTTCGGATTGTATTTTGAAACCGACCACTTTCTTGCCCCCGGAACCGATATTTATGTCGGAATCCCCAACTCCCCGTATTCGCCCGATCCCGATGTTTATGAGCGCTATCATGCCCTCATAAAATGGCGAAAACCGCTGAAGAAATCCTCTTTTTACTATGGTTATGGAGTTCGCTTCCTGGAAACGGATCCCTTAGACCAACCCATAGAAAGGGGCATAGAGTCCCGTAAACATCCGCGCAAGCCATGTTCTCTGGATGTAAAATATGCGGTTCAAAAGCAAATCTTTCCGGGGGAAATAAACAATATAAGCCTGGGGGGCGTTTTTCTTAAAACCAGTCAAAAAGATGGCCTTGATGTCGGACAGCGGTTCAGGCTGGCGATTCTCAATCGGAAAAAAGGCAATGTAATCAAGCGCGATGCCCGGGTGATCTGGTCCAATCGGGGCGGATGCGGTGTGGCGTTCCAGCGGGTTGCTAAAAAGAGGCCAAAAGGTGCCTGACCGGATTTAATTACCGCTTGACATGGTACGCTGTGGTATTATATATATAAGCATGCAGCATAAGCTGCGAAGTTGTTAATCGGTTAACTTTTCAACTTAACCCTTAACACTTTCCTCTATCCAAGGTGGCCCATTCCCCATGGGCCACCTTCTTTTTAAGAAAAGTGGTTTCGACCGTTGCGATCCAATCTTGACAGATTTAAACAGAAACTTATCTTTAAATTGAGGCGGTTGTTTGTGAACCTCCTTCAATCTCCTCGTTTTGCCGGGTGGTTCTTTTGGGCCACCCATTTTTATGAAGGATACGGTGCAACATGTCAAAGACTCCTGTGCTGGAGATATTCTCGGATTATATCTGACCCTGGTGTTATTTCATCACCGGGCGTGTTGAAAGATTACGGAGCGAATTCGAGATCAGAATTCAATGGATCGCTTTTCCCCTGCATCCGGATACCCCGCCGGAAGGCCGTTCACTGCAAGACCTGTTTGCGGGACGCAATATCGACATCCCGCAAATGCTCGCTCACTTAGAGCGGGTCGCCCGCGATCTGGAGTTACCATTCGGGGATCGGAAAATGACTTACAATAGCCGACTGGCCCAGGAACTGGGCAAATGGGCGGAACAAATGGGAAAAGGTGATGCATTTCATGATGCCGTTTTTAGGGCCTATTTCGCAGACGGTCGCAACATTGCGGATGCCAATATTTTAGCTGATGTCGCTACCTCAGTAGGCCTTGATGCCAAAGGGGCGCGCACTGTGCTTGCAGCCCGAACCTTTAAAGAAGCCGTTGACACCGATTGGGCCCGCGCTTCTGAATCCAGAGTGACAGCAGTACCGACTTTTCTAACGAATGGGCAAACGCTGACCGGCGCTCAGCCATTCGACGTTCTGGTAAATTTTATGCTGCAAAATAAGGTCATTCGTCGTCCATCAAATAATTAAGGACTGCCAATGAACTTTATTGCCATTATCATTCTGTGTACCATCGGTGTTGATTTCATTTTGAACCTCGCCGCCGACAGGCTCAACCTCAAACACCTCAGAAGCGAGCTGCCCCGGACGTTTGAGGGAGTTTACGACCCGCAGCGGTATCGTAAATCCCAGCAATACCTGAGGGTCAATACCCAATTTGGCTGGATCACATCCACGTTTAACCTCTGTGTCCTTCTTATATTCTGGTTTGCCGGGGGATTCCCTTTCCTTGACCAATGGGTGCGCACCTTTGAAATGGGGCCGGTTCTAAGCGGTCTGATTTATATGGGTGTGCTGATGCTGCTAAAGGCGGCTTTGTCGCTGCCGTTTAGCGTCTACGCTACATTTGTCATTGAAGCGCGTTTCGGTTTCAACAAAACGACCCTGCAGACCTATGTGATGGATTTGTTAAAAGGGTTGGGACTGGCACTTTTGCTGGGCACACCGTTGCTGGCAGCCATTCTGGCATTTTTTCAATACGCCGGGCCCAATGCATGGTGGTACTGCTGGATCGGGGTGACGCTTTATATGCTGGTGGTTCAGTTTATCGCCCCTACCTGGATCATGCCGCTGTTTAACAAGTTCACGCCTTTGGAAGAGGGGGAACTCAAATCGGCGATTTTATCTTACGCGAATTCCATCGATTTTCCTCTGGAAAATGTATATCAGATGGACGGTTCACGCCGATCGACAAAATCAAACGCTTTTTTTACCGGGTTCGGCAAGCACAAACGAATTGTATTGTTTGACACCCTGATCAAGCAGCACTCGATCAATGAACTGGTTGCCGTGCTGGCCCATGAGATGGGACATTACAAAAAAAAGCACATTCGCCAATCTCTCATTCTGGGCATTCTGCAAACCGGTCTGATGCTGTTTCTGCTGTCGCATTTCATCACATATCAAGGCCTTTTTGACGCCTTTTATATGTCGCAGCAGTCGATTTATGCCGGCATGATCTTTTTTGCCATGTTATACGCGCCGATTGATTTTTTTATCGGAATCTTAATACAGGTATTATCCCGTAAAAACGAGACCGCCGCTGATCAGTTTGCCGCTGAAACCACAAAGGATCCCGTCGCGATGGTGGATGCATTGAAAAAGCTTTCGGTTCACAATTTATCAAATTTAACCCCTCATCCGTTTTATGTGTTTTTAAATTATTCGCATCCCCCCGTGTTGAAACGCATCCAATTACTTTCAAACTGATATACGTCTGTGATAATCTGCGTCTTATTTTTAAAATCTTCTTGGTATCAAGGAAAGACGCTGGGAGGCGATAAGGAGCGCAAAAAATGGGCGATCGATTGACCCGCATTTTAATACTGGCTGATCTGGAAGGAAGCTCCGGCTGCTGGAGCTATACGGCGTCTTCATTTTTGACCGACGAATGGTGTCAGGCCTGTCTTGAAATGAGCCGGGACGTAAGTATGGTGGTCAGCGCGCTTTTTGAGGCCGGCGTTAAGACAATTACCATCAAGGATTTTCACCGCACGGGCTATAATTTGTTTCCGGAGTTGATTGATTCCAGGGCGACGCTTATATCCGGATACCGCCGGGGCCCCATTCCCGGTCTTGGCAGTCATTATAATGCGCAAGCGGTTATGTTTCTGGGGATGCATGCGGCTTCAGGATCGGATGGGTTTTTGGCGCATACAATGACCTCCCGCATTGCGCGCCTTGAAGTCAACCAGCGCTTATTGGCCGAAATTGAGTTATTTGCTGCGTCCCTGGCACCCTGGGGAATTCGTCCTGTTTTTTTTTCAGGCTGTC
>JASFGM010000129.1:0-7168 GCA_050123755.1 Desulfobacterales bacterium | reverse complement strand
ATCAAGAAGAACACCTGGGCCTGAACGTCTCTCCCACCCTGTTTACCGAATTTCACAGCTCCAGCGCCAGCCATCTGGAAGAGGTATTGGAGATGGCCCAGGAAATCTGTTCGGAAAAAGGGTGCACGGCATTCAGGGCCGGTCTGGGCAAAGCCGAACGCGATCACATTTTTAAGGCCCGGCATACGCTGGGCGAAATGGTGATTCGTAAGCATCCGGATTGCGGCACCCTGGTTGTGGACGTGGCGGTCCCCAACACGGCCTATCCGGAGATAATCGCCACGATCGGTGAAGAACTAAGGGCCGCTCATTTAATGGGATATACCTTCGGCCATGCCGGTGACGGCAATATCCATTTAAATATGCCCGGCAAGAAGGGCGACAAAAAGGAGTGGGCGCTCATTCACCAGGTCTCCCAGCGCCTGGTTTCGAAAGCCCTTAGTCTGGGTGGTACCGCCACCGGGGAGCACGGCGTGGGCCTCGGCAAGAAAAAATATATGGCCGCCGAACACGGCAAAAGCCTGGAATGGATGAAGCAGATCAAGGCGTTGTTTGATCCCAACGGCATTTTAAATCCAGGCAAGATATTTCCGTGAAATAAATTCGGCGCTCTATTCGTTAAAATTTTATACCGTTTTCCATAATAATATTCCGAAATTCGGAAGTGCTGCATAAGTGGTTGTAGAAAAAAACGTTCGAATACCGGAACGTTTTTTTGACAACCACTATAGAAGCGATTTCATACCTTCTGCGAATTTTCGATAATCCGTTTCTATGCGAAGCCTGCCTTCTTGACCTTATCAAAAGTATCAGGTATGGAATTAAAGTGACCCACACCCGGCCGGGTCTTTTAGCGCCTCACACCCCAGATAGTCGAGCGTGGTCAAGCAAGATGGTTACCTTAACCTGACTTATTTCTAAAGGGTTAATTTTTCTTTCATACACGCAGCGTTTATTGAAGGAAAACCGCAATATGGGACATCAGCTTGAGCTTATCAATGTCTCTAAATTATTTGGCGATGTAAGGGCGGTCGATAACGTCTCTTTGAGCATCCAACACGGAGAGTTTCTGACGCTGCTGGGTCCGAGTGGATCCGGCAAGACCACCACGCTGAATATGATTGCCGGTTTTGAGGTGCCCACCGGCGGTGAGATCCTGCTGGAAGAGGACAACATCACTACCGTTGCACCCAACAATCGCGGCATTGGCATGGTTTTTCAGAACTACGCGCTTTTCCCCCACATGACCGTATTTGACAACATTGCCTTCCCGCTGAAGATGCGCAAGACGCCGTCCGCTAATATCCGGAAGTTGATCCAGGAAGCATTGGAGCAGGTAAAACTTCCCGCTTTTGAAGGTCGCTATCCGCACCAGCTCAGCGGTGGACAACAGCAACGCATTGCCCTGGCCCGGGCGATTGTCTTTAAGCCCAAAATCCTATTAATGGACGAACCATTAGGTGCCCTTGACAAGAAACTGCGGGATCATATGCGGCTGGAAATTAAGCACCTGCAAGAGTCTTTAAATATTACCGTGATATATGTGACCCACGACCAGGAAGAAGCGCTGACGATGTCCGATCGGATCGCTATTATGAACGAGGGTAAAATCATTCAGTTGGATACACCCGAGGTGCTGTATGAATCTCCGGCGAACCTTTTCGTAGCCGATTTTATTGGTGAATCCAACTTTCTCAACGGCCGGGTTGCTGAAGTGGAAGCAGACAAAATAGCCATCGAGACCAACGAGGGATTGAAAGTCTGGGTTCAAAAGTTAAATCAAATGACAGCCGGAGAAGCGGTTGCCGTGGCGGTCCGGCCCGAAAAAATTCAAATACTCTCCAATGAAACGGATGCGCAGGGCGATATCATAAACCGTTTTAGCGGGCGTATCGAGGAGATTGTTTATGTAGGGGAGGCCAGGATTTACCGTATTCATTTGGCAGCGGACTTGATTGTTGAAGTCAAAGTTCAGAGTGGACCGAATTCAAAAAATTACAAGATTGGAGGTGATATCACAATCGGTTGGCGAACCCATCATGGCCTGGCATTAACGTAATGAAAATGTTTGGCCACAACCTGGAAAACCAAGGAGGTGTGGAATGAAAAAGAAAAAAGAAACTCAAAAACAAAAGGGCATGACCCGCCGTGAATTTATTATCACTACCGGTGCGGCCACCGGGGCGGCCTTGGTAACTGCATCCGTCGGGCCATTTGTACACACCACCATGGCTAAAGGCGGGACATTGAAGGTTTGTTCTTACGGCGGCTCATATCAGGAATCTCAGCGCAAGGCCCTCATCCAGCCGTTTGCCGATAAATTCGGGGTGAAAATCATCGAAGCGTCCGGTCCGGACATTGCCAAAGTTAAAGCCCAGGTGGACAACAAAGCCTATGAATGGGATGTGGTGGATTTAGAGACCCGTCATATTGCACGCGGAGAGCTGGAAAACCTTTTAGAGCCCATCGATACCAATGTCGTTAACCTCGAAGGAATCGATAAAAAAGCCATCCGCAAGGCTGCCATCGGCAATATTTTTTGGACCACTTCATTAGCATTCAACAAGAAAGCACTCGCTGGTAAGAAAGCCTGCGCCAGCTGGGCGGATTTCTGGGATGTGAAAAATTTCCCCGGACCCAGAGCACTTCAGGATCAAGCGCCGTTTAATCTGGAATTTGCGCTCTTGGCAGACGGGGTTCCCATGAACAAAATTTATCCCATTGACGTTAATCGCGCCTTTAAAAAAATGGACGAGATCAAAGACAAAATTACGGTCTGGTGGAAAAACGGTGCCCAGCAAATTCAACTGCTGACCAGTGCCGAGGCGCACTATGCATCCGCCTGGAACGGACGCGTTAATGTGGCCCAGAAAAAGGGCGTGCCTTTGGAGATCGTCTGGGAAGGCGGCTGTCTCGATCTGGATTGGTGGGCCATCCCCAAGGGCAATCCCAACAAAGATCTGGCCATGAAATTCATTAACTTCGCACTGGCAGCGGAGCGGCAGGGTGAGCAAATGCAGAAATACATTGCCTATGGCCCCACCAACCTTAAAGCTTTCGATTATATTGATGCGGAGAGGGCCAAGGAACTGCCGTCATATCCTGAAAATCTCAAGAAGCAGTTTGCTCACGATGCGGACTACTGGGGTCCGAACCTGGCGCCTTTGACGGAAAAGTGGAAGACCTGGATAATTTCCTAAAAGTGATTTCAAACTTTATCTAATGTCTGTTAGCGGCGTTGCGAGCCAGCCTAAAATGCTCACGTACTGACGTGTACGCTCCGCTTTTATGCTGGCTCCCGCCTTGCTAGCAAACATGATCTAATAATTTGAAATCACTTTTAACCATTTAAAATGGCAAGGGAGGCAGATTGCCTCCCTTTATAGAATCTGTGACTTGAATATTGGAAGCAGCCGACCATATCAAAATAGATGAAGGCGAATCTGCCAGCCTGTGGTACCGACAGGGTTTAAGGCAATTTATGCTGGTGGTTCCGGCCTTGCTGGCGCTCTTTATATTTTTCGTCTATCCGATTTCAAGCGTCCTGCTGCGAAGCCTCTTTAGCCCGGATTTTACTTTTGAGCACTATCTCCATTTTTTTAAAACGCCATTATATATGCGGGTCTTATGGATTACATTTCAAATTAGCATCTTATCCACCCTATCCGCTCTGATCGTCGGGTATCCGATTGCCTATGTTTTGCGTCGCGCTAGACCCGGCATGCGTAATTTTTTCTTACTGGCAATAGCCCTCTCTTTTATGATCAGCCTCCTGGTGCGCAATTATTCCTGGATTATCGTTTTACAGCGCAGCGGGGTGATCAACACGGTGCTCACCTACTTCGGGCTGATCGACACTCCTTTTAAACTTCTGCATAATAAATTTGGCGTGATGGTCGGTATGACGCATATCTTCGTGCCCTACATTGTTTTTCCGATTTACAGTGTCATGATGGGAATTGACTTAAACCTCGAGAAGGCTGCCCGAAACCTTGGCGCGACGCGATGGCAGACATTCTGGCGGGTATCCTTTCCTCTCAGCCTGCCCGGCATCGGTGCCGGTGCTCTGCTGGTCTTTATTATGGCGCTGGGCTTTTTCATTACGCCCGCGTTACTGGGTGGGCGCAAAGAGCAGATGCTTTCCAACTTAATTCAGATTCAAATTGTTGACCTTCTGAACTGGCCGTTTGCTTCAGCCATGTCGGTCATTTTACTGATTGCAACGTTGATCGTTTTTTCAATTTATAACCGCTATTTAGGAGTGGAGCGCCTGTGGGGAGGGATAAAAACGTGAGCACAAGGTCTCGAAAAAGGGCTGCGCGCTTTGATCCGTTGCACATCAGCTGGCCGCTATGGATTGTTTCGGGATCGGCGATATTGTTTCTCATCGCTCCGGTATTGTTGTTGATACCGATGTCGCTGGGCTCCGCTGAAATTATCGAATTTCCGCCCAGCAAAATCGGTCTTGATCAATATCGTAAATTTTTCAACCATCCGGCCTGGCAGAGTGCCGTCTTGAATTCCTTGCAGATATCGGCCATGACAGCGGTTTTTTCTACTTTTCTTGGGGTCCTGGCATCCCTGGGTTTGGTCTGGGGCCGCTTTAAGGGCAAAGGACTCATCAACGCCTTTATCGTTTCGCCGATGATCGTCCCCCTGATTGTCATGGCATTGGCCTTTTATATTAGCCTGGCCAAATTTGGCCTGCTGGGAACCAAGCTTGGACTTGTACTGGCATATACCCCCCTGACGTTGCCCTTTTCGGTACTGCCCATCTCGGCCACGCTGCGTGGGTTTGATCGCAGCCTCGAACATGCCGCCCGCATATTAGGCGCCAATCGATTCCAAACATTTACGAAAGTCACCTTTCCGATCATTCGACCCGGGGTTTTAACCGGGGCGATCTTTGCTTTTATGATTGCGTTTGATGAAGTCGTTATTGCCCTGTTTATTTGCGGTTCGACTGCGGTAACCCTTCCTAAAAAGATGTGGGATGTCATCCGCTATGAGATCGAGCCCATGCTGCCTGCCATATCTACGTTGCTTTTATTGTTGGCCGCCTTGATTCTAGTGCTTGTCGGCCTATTACAACAGCGCCTTGCCCGCCGTATGACAGCGGGCTAAGCGACTCAAGAAATCAAATTTCGACAAAATAACACCTGACTGCGAATCTGAGAAAACGGATGCGCTAAATTGAACTGAGGCAATCCATGTTTCCTGAATTTTCCATGTCAAACCAATATCGCGAAAAATATCCAGGCGTCGGCTTTGGACTGACCCTGATCAGCGGGTGTCAAAATCATGAAAACCCGCCGGGGTTTGATCAATACAAACGCAAGCTGCTGCGCAAGATGAGAAAGCGCGAAACCCTGGCCGAGATAAGCGCCCGCATCGACACCTATGCCGATTTTTTTCAGAGTTTCGGATTTGTGTGTCCATTAAGCAAGCATCTGAAGCGAACGATTAACAGCGGTTTTCCGCGCTATGATCTGATCGTGGATGCACACTTCATGGCCGAAATGTGTGCCGGTATTCTGGTGGCGGTGACGGATTATGATCGTTTTGACGGCGATCTGACGCTGGATACCAGCGCTGAAGGCGAAGTGTGTGCGGGCATGGGCGGTCGTGAGTTTGTCACCAGAGAAAATGAGATTGTGCTGCGGGATGAAAAAGAAATTGTGTGTGTCTTGTGCCAGGGGGCGGACGAAAAGACCCGGGCACGCGAGGATACCAACAGGGTTCTTTTTTACGCCTATGCGGTCCCCGGCATTGAAAGCCAGTATTTAAAAGCTGGACTGACCATTGCAGCCGAAACCATGGCTGAATTCGGCGGAGGAAAGATTGAAGGAATCGAGGTACATGAACCGGAATAATGGGCACGAAGTGAAGCTTTAGCGCTATGCTGGAATTTTGGAATGATGGGTTTAAAGAAACCCCGTCAAAGCGCTTATAATTTCCTTTTTTATATCCAATATTGCACAATTCCATTATTCCATCTGGCTCATTAAAAAAATGTCTGCCAAAAATATTGCGACTCCAATAAATAGTAGAAATTCCGACCCATCTGCCTATTCTTTCAACCGATTTTGAAATTCCTCCAATGCTTCCCGCAGCATCTGGCGAATAAAAACTTCCTTATCGCGGGTGGCAAGCTGCCGGTAGGTCTCGCTGCCAGGATGGGACGGCGCCAGCCCGGGAGGATCGTCCCGACATGTGTTGCGCATCTGCTTGTAGGTCTGAACCATTGCAACCACAGTGCAGTCTTGGCAGGGCAACCCTTCCAACCATTCCAGGCGACGCATCATTTCAACACGCATCTGGTCAGCCAAGAAAAGGTGGATGTCGACCACCTGCATCTGTTGTTCACTGGGCAGATAATTAAACTTGGTGGCCGGTCCTAACTCCAGAACCCCCATTATCATCTCATAATACGCAATTGCGCTTTTTTCTCCGGGCTGAGCCAGAAAATAAAGGGTTTTATCGGAAAGATCAGACAGACGGCTTTCTAAATGGTAGGTTTCGCCAAAGCGTTTTTGCCAGGGACCGAAGACCTTCTGCTCAATCGCTTTGGTTCGATAGTCGTGGAGGTCAACCAATTTCGGCATAGGGGGTTACCCTTATTTTTTTTTGAGAATCTGTTCGAAAAGATTCTGGACGCCTTTTTCAAGGGATTTTTGGAGCGCTTGCTCGGCCAGACTTGCGGTGGCCTTTTGCATGGTGCTTTCGTCAATATCCGGTGTTGATGAGTTACCGCGGATGGGGACATCAATGGTCACCCCTTCAAGGTAGCGGTAGGCTTTTTTTCCAACCAGCTTGGGGGTAATCGGCAATTTGGCCATATAATCAAGGCTTTTGTCAAAACCCACCGAGCCGCGCAGCTCGATGGGATAGCCGTCGATTTCAAGCCGTATCGGAGAGGTTTCAATCCGGCCGTTGCGGGCCACAAAATCAATGTCCAGATCCCCAAAATCCATCTGATTGCCGCGAACACCGACCAGGTCCAGCAGTCCCGAGAGCAGGTTGGTGGAATTGACCCGAACCCCTTTTAAGCGCAAAGTTCCGGCAAATGCAGCCTTATCCCGGTCCTTTTTATCCAGAGGCCAGTTAAAATGTTGCATATCCAGATCTACGTGTCCTTGAGCCTGGACCGCGCCCCGGAAAACCGGAT
>JASFGM010000128.1:0-7192 GCA_050123755.1 Desulfobacterales bacterium | reverse complement strand
CTTTGTGGTGCAAGCGTTTAATTTCAGTACGCATCTGGGTACGCAGCTTGGCGTCAAGGTTGGATAGCGGTTCGTCAAAAAGAAAAACAGATGGGTTTCGAACGATGGCTCTGCCCATGGCGACCCTCTGACGCTGACCGCCGGACAGCTCGAAAGGCTTGCGCTTAAGCAAATCTTCCAGTCCCAGAATAGCTGCTGCAACATTGACGCGTTCGGCTATTTCCCGTTTGGGTAATTTTCGCAGCTTTAATCCGAACGACATGTTATCAAGCACATTCATATGGGGATACAGCGCATAATTTTGAAAAACCATAGCCACGCTGCGATCCTTGGGAGCCACATCGTTGACAACCCGATCGCCAATATGGATTTCTCCCTGGGTGATTTTTTCTAAACCGGCGATCATGCGCAAGGTCGTGGATTTGCCGCAACCTGAAGGGCCGACAAAGACTGCAAATTCACGGTCATTAATTTCCAAACTAATACCATGAACCACTTCGATCTTGCCGAATTGTTTGACCACGTCTTTTAAGATCACCCTTGCCATTATAAGAACCTGAATTGAACACCCTTCCGTGGGAATAAATTCGAATACTTGAGAAGTTTGCTTTTGGCGCAATGCGTAAAAATCAAATAATAGTAAATCAAATCCTTAAAAAGCATGTTTCATATTATCAAGTCAAGAAGCCTTTATCAAAAGGAACTCGGGTTAAGAACCGAACTGGCCAAACCGGAGCCCTCTAACAAGATCTAATCCGGATATGATATATTTTATCCTCTGATGCCCATCTACCGACTTAATATTATTTCATCCTTGACGCAGCTCTTTTTTTTCATTACTTACGTACTTATCCTTGAGCTCACCCTTTCTAGCTTACTTCTATTTTACATTGAAAAAAAGTATTTGTATTTTAGGCAAATTTCAGGGGCTTGATCCCCGTTAAATTTTACAGAATTTTCGAAAATAATTTAGCAATTTTTCGATTTTTTAAAACTCCCAAAGATTTTTAACAACCCGTATTTCTGATAACTATATGAAATTAATATTAATCAAGGTTTTTGGGAATACTGGCATGAATCATGCTGAACTTCTAAAAAAGATATCGGGATGAAAGGAGGTGATGGCAGACAGCGATGGGTGGCGGTGTGTCGGATAAATCCATTACCGTAAGACATTTATACAGTAGGAGGTGGTTGAGGATAAAGAGATTTTTATTTTTCAAATGTGACAATGTCACTAAAAAGGAGGTCGAAATGAGAACGAAAATCTTGGTCACATCAATCTTCGCTATTTTTTCAATGGCGCTGTTGCTGCCGATTTTTACGGTAGAAGCGCAGGCCGCAGACAAAATCGGCTGGGTCGGTCCCATTTATACGGAGTTATCCGCCAGCCTGACCAAAGGCTTCAAGGACTATTATAAGAAGACCTATGGTAAGGACATAGAGATCACCTTTGTGAAGCCGGGCGGGTGGCCGGTCTGCGTGGACAAAGTCAGAGCATGGGGGGGCAAGCCGGATGCCGATATCTTCCTGGGCGCCGGCGCTCCGGCGCATGAAGTCTTAAAGCAAGAGGGACTGATTGTGCCTTACAAGCCAAAGGGCTGGGATAAGGTTCCCGCCAATTGGAGCGGAATGAAGGTAAAAGATGAAAATGATTTTTGGACCTGCTTTGCGCCTTGGATCAACACGAATCTTTACAACGAAAAGGTTTTAAAAAGGCTGCGACTGCCGCCGCCAAAAACCTGGAATGATCTGCTCAACCCTATTTACAGGGGCAACATCGTCCATACCCTGCCTTACGCCTCCGGTACCATGCATGAAACCGTTGAAATCCACCTGCAGGCATTTGGAGAGAAGGAAGCCTGGAAATATCTCCGATTATTGGCGGCGCAGTTAGCCCGTTTCTCCACCGGCAGCACCGACACAACCCAACTCGTGGCCCGCGGAGAGGCGCCCATCGGGGTTGCCCAGCCGCAAATGAATGCGATGGCAGCGCGCAAAGACGGCTTTCCGGTGCGTGATTTACTCCCGGAAAAAACGGTTCTGGCTCCCGAGGCTGTAGCCCTGCTGAAGGGCGCGCCCAATGAAGCCACAGGAAAGATCTTTTTGGACTGGCTGTTTAGCATGGAAGGACAAAGGTATGTACTGGAGGGCCGATATTTTGTAGCCCGAACGGACATTAATTTCTCCGCGTGGGAAAAAGAAGGCGTCGAAATGGCCACGCACGCCAAGAAGGCACTGGGCGTTGATTCGTTCTGGGATCTGAAGGTCGACTTCATCGAGTACGACCTGGATCTGGCGACCAAGAGATGGGACGACGTCAACAAGAAATACGAGTACGAGATCTACCGCAAGTGGGGCGAGCTGAAAAGCAGCCTCTTCCTGATCGAAGAGGTTGAGGGCGAAATTGACGCCGCCAAAGCGGCGAAGATGAATGTAACCAAAGCGGATGCCAAAATAAAAGAAGCCCGAGGGCTCTTTGAGGTAGATGGCAACTATGCCGCCGCCCGCCTGGCGGCATCAAAGGCCCGCGCACTGCTGGTTTCACCGTAATGGCAAGTTTGCAAGTTTGATTGGGTGTTTTCAAACCGGGTGCTTTGCACCCGGTTCCACCCTGTTACTTGCATTGATTAAGGCACTGCCGTGCCTTTGTTTTTTCCCGCCTTTGGCGGAAAAACCCAAGCCACCCGCTCCGCGGGTGGTCGGTGACTCCCTGCGCTTCAGCGCAGAACTGCTCAAATTGGTTTAAGAATTATCTCCTCCCCCTTTTATGGGGGAGGGATTAAACCAATGCTGTTGGCCTAAGAATTCATTTTTTTGGAGTTGCTTTTCTTGTGGGAGCGGCTTCCAGCCGCGATAGGTATTCTCTTGCAGTAGCATTGATCGCGGCTGGGAGTCGCTCCCACAATTTAATACCTGAATCTTGCATGAAAATTAATGAGAAGTTGGGATTCTTTTTAATGGATGAAAATCATTCTATCTCATTACTTTTCGTGCAGAATTCAGGTAATAACGGACCAAGCTAGCAACATTCGTCCTTGTCCTGAGGGGCGAGACATTCCGAAATGTTTTCATAATGCAAAGGATCTGATATGTCGCGCGGCAATATATCTCTGGCAGCACTCCTGTGGCTGATCATTGCCTTTTTTGTGCTTTATCCGCTGTCAATTGTGGTGCTGGAAAGCTTCAAAATTTCAGGAACCGACAGCTGGGGCATCCAAAATTATCTGGAATTTTTCAAAGACACTTATTATCTTAAAACCTTTGGAAATACCTTGCTCCTGAGCACGCTGGTGCTCTTGACGACAACCGTGTTTGGGGTGCCCCTAGCGTATATTCTGGCGAGATACCGGCACCGGGGGAAAACCGTTTTTACAGCCCTAATTCTTTTGCCGATTGTTTTGCCCGCTTTCGCCGGTGTCTTTGCATTCATCATTTTTTTCGGCAAGTATGGAACGCTGAATCTGCTCCTGATGGACACGGGGCTGATCGAGAAGCCCATCAATTTCATCTACGGGCTCCACGGGCTGGTATTTATCCAATCCCTGCACATGCTTCCTTTTATCGTCCTCGGTCTTTCGGCCGGTTTCACCAATATCGACCCCTCCTTTGAAGAAGCCGCCGAAGTGGAGGGCGCCAGCGGTTTTCGGAGATTCATTACCGTCACCTTGCCCCTCTGCACGCCCAGTTATATGGCGGGCGCCGTGCTCGTATTTCTGTGGCCCTTTACCGATTGGCTGACGCCATTGATTCTGGGACAGCATGACTTTCTCGCATCAATTGCGTACATCAACATCGCCTATCACTTTACCGATATGCACCGCAAATACATGGGGATTGTAGCGGTGGTCGTTGCTGCCGTTGTTTGCATTGGCCTCTTTTTACTCGCCAGGTGGTGGGTCGAGAAAAGAAAATATACGGGTCTTTCGAAAGGGACAACCTCTGAAGGCCGGGTGATCGAACCGGGTCCACTGGTGAAATCAGGCGCATATGTGTACATGGTTTTTATCGCCATCCTCGTACTGCTGATTCCGATTGTGCTGGGATTAGCCGCTTTTTCCAGGAGATGGACTTTTGAGGTATTTCCAAGCTATTGGACCCTCGAAAATTTCAGGCTCATCCTGCTGGAAAGCCCACTCCTGGTAAAAAACTCCTTCCTCTTCAGCGGGGTCGCCCTGATTTTCGGGATCGCCTTCGGACTTCCGGCTGCCTATATCATCGTGCGCACCCGTGTTGCGGGCAGAGATGCGCTCGACTTTGTGATCACACTGATGCTGGCGTTTCCGGGTATTGCGATCGGCGTGGCTTATCTCCTGGCATTTTGGGACCGCATACCATTAGCCACGTACTGGATCATCATGCCGTTGGCCCTGTTTACACGACGACTCCCGTATTTTTTGCGGATGGCGCATTCCTCCTACCTGCAGTTGGATCCTTCGCTCGAAGAGGCTTCGGAAGTATCGGGCGCCAGCAAAATCAGAACTTTCTTCAATATATCATTGCCGTTGCTGCTTAAAGGAGTGCTCGTCGGGGTGGTGATGTTTTTTATCATGGCGTTTCAGGAGATTTCGACTGCCATATTCCTTTATCGCGGCGGATGGGAAACCTTGCCCATCGGAATCTATTTAAACTGGCACCGCGGCATGGAGTTCGGAATCGCCGCCGCCATGGCGTTTCTAATGATTGTGATCACCTTTATCCTTCTGCTGATTATATCCAGAATCAGCGGAGGCGTCCTCAAAGCCGCCTGGGGTTCAGGTGAAAATTAAAGGTTCAGAGGTTCAAAGGTTTGGGGCTTCGCGCTATGCGCTACGACCCCACAAGCAGGATTCAAGGACTTGTTAGATTCGTTTTATTTGTTTCATTGTTTGAATTGGTTTGCTTAAACCGAACCAATTGAACAAATTAAACCAATCAAACCAATTAAACTGATAAAACAGATGCCGGATGACTGACAACTGAACTGCGACTGGCGGAACCCTGAAACGACTATGTAAGGAGTAGAGAAAGATGGCATTTATTGAGATCCAAAACCTGTTCAAGCGCTTTAAGGACGTCGTGGCCATTAATCGCATCCAGCTTGAAGTCAACAAAGGAGAGATGCTGACACTGCTGGGGCCCAGCGGATGCGGCAAAACAACCACCCTGCGCTGCATCGCCGGATTGGAGAAACCGGAAGAAGGCGACATCATTATTGACGGCCAGCCGATGCTTTCGCAGGGATTCGTCCAGCCGGCCAAAAGAGGAATCGGTATGGTGTTCCAAAACTATGCCGTCTGGCCGCATATGAAGGTATTCAGTAACATCGTTTACGGCTTGAAGCTTCAGAAGATACCCAAGCCGAAAATCCGGGAACAGGCCGGGCAGGTATTGGAACTGGTGGGGTTGGCCGGTCTGGAAGACCGGTACCCGGCTCAATTGAGCGGCGGCCAGCAGCAACGGGTGGCGCTGGCACGGGCGCTGGTGACCAATCCCAAGGTACTGCTATTGGATGAACCCCTGAGCAACCTGGATGCCAAGCTCAGAGAAGAATTGAGATTTGAAATCAAAAGCCTGGTGAGACGGATGGGCATCACAGCGGTTTACGTCACCCACGACCAGGCCGAAGCCATGGTAATCTCGGATCGCATTGCCGTTATGGATTCGGGCAACGTGGTGCAAATCGGCACTGCGCAGGAGATCTATAAAAAACCCGCCAATCGTTTTGTGGCCGATTTCATCGGCACCATGAACTTTATGTCCGGCGAGATCGTGGCGGTTTTGAAAGGCAAGAATGCGGTTTCGGTACGGACCGAATTCAGCGAGAAGATGGTGTGCAGGGGAACGGACAGCATAAGCGCAGCTCCCGGCACAAAAGTGTATGCGTCTATACGACCCGAGGATGTGGAAGTGTTTACGGAACCCCCTCAAGCCACGGAAAACGTGTTCAAGGGCAAGATTGTCCACAAGGCCTATTTGGGTAACTTTTTATTCTTTTTTGTCAGTGTAAATGACACCATGATCCGGGTGCAGGTTGCGCATCACCTGCCGCAAGAAGAGGGACAGGAACTCTACCTCTTGCTGGATCCGCAAAAATGTGTGGTCCTGTCCTGACCAGAGGGTCATTTGTTCTGAAATGCCCCTAGGTTATGCGCTGGCGAACAGTGGCCGATATAAATTCGCTGGCAATGACCACGCCGAATACGGCTATCAGGATCACCGTCACTTCCTGCCACAAAAACTGGTTGATTGAAGAGTAAAGCAGGATGCCGATCCCACCGGCGCCAACGAAACCGAGAACGGAGGATTCGCGGATATTGATATCCCAGCGGTAAACGGTGGTGCCATAAATTACCGGCAATACCTGGGGTAAGATCCCTATCCAGAGCACCTGTAAGCGCGAAGCCCCGGTGGCTTCGATGGCCTCCACCGTCCCTTCATCAATCTCCTCGATGGCTTCGGCCACAAGCTTGCCCATAAAGCCGATCGAACGGAAAGCAATCGCCCATATTCCGGCTAAGGGTCCGGGCCCGAAGATGGCGACAAACAGAAGCCCCCATACAACCGTGTTGACGGAACGTGAAGCCACTAAGATAAAGCGTCCCACCAACCACGTCAGGGCGTTAAAGGTGGTATTGCGGGCTGCCAGAAATGCCACCGGAAAAGCAATCAAAATAGTGACGAGTGTCCCCAGCGTTGCGATGTGGATTGTTTCGATTAACGGTTTTACGAGTTGGTTGACAAAATACCAATCCGGCGGCCACATGCGCACCGCTAAATCTTTGGCCTGCACGTGCGCATCGAGAAAATAAAACCAGGGGATGTCAAGGTTGCTGATCGACCATACGGCCACAAAGACGGCCCCCAGATACCAGAGATAACGCATCAGGGTCTCGCGCGGGTTGAAACGGCGCCACACTTCCGGGTATTTAGTGATGTTTTGTTTGACCGTCATCGCAGCTGGCCCCGCACCCAATTGGAGAAAAATTCACCGAGGAAAACCAGTGTGATGATGGTCAGCAGGATGGCCAGACTGAAATCGTAGTCGTAGCGGCTGAAAGAAGCGGCCAGTACCTGGCCAATGCCCCCGGCACCGACAATCCCGACCACTGTAGAGTGCCGAATATTGGCGTCCAGTCTGTAGATTGAAACACCGAGGTAGCGCGGCAGCGCTTGCGGCGAGACGCAATAGATTAATAGCTTGGGGAAGTTG
>JASFGM010000127.1:0-7192 GCA_050123755.1 Desulfobacterales bacterium | reverse complement strand
CCTTGGAGATGCAGTAGTCACCGCGGTTTGTAGATGCGGTCTCGGCCGAAATCGAGGTGATAAAGATGACGGTGAATCCAGCCTTTAAAAGCGGTGTCGGCTTTTGTGTTAACCAGTATTGCGCAACCCGCTGGGTCAAGAAGTAGGGACCTTGCAGGTTGATCCGCATAATCTCTTCAAAAGACGCCTCGGTGGCATCAAGGATATCGGCACGGTCTCTGGGGGCGATCCCGGCGTTATTTACCAGCGCATCGATTCTGCCAAATTGTTTTAGGCCGCTTGCGATCAGGTTCTGGCGCTCATCTTTTTTGCCGATATCCGCCTGCAGCGCCAGAAATTTTTGGCCGCGGCGGGTTTTTCTTTCCCGACATTCGGCAACCGTTTTTTCGGCGGCTTCAGCATTACCGACAAAATTAATGATAACCGAATAACCGCTTTCGGATAGCTTCAGACAAATACCGCGTCCCAACCCCCGGCTGCCGCCGGTGACCAGAATAACCGCTGTTGAATCAGACATGATCTGCAACCTCTTTTCCGACCAGAGAAGGTTTGTCTTTCGTCAGCTTTTTATAAATCGGCCGATAAACTTCGGCGTCATGTATGACGCAACCGGTGACGCCGTCCAGCCGCATCATTTCGGAACATTTGCCGCAGGCAATGCAGCATTTTTTGCGCTCTAACGTGCCTGTATCGATGATATCTGCCGCAAAATTTGGGTAGGCAAATGACTGGCGGCCAAATCCGGCCAGCTGAAACCAGCCTTCGTGTATTCCCCCGGCGGCACAGGCCGCGCCGAATTCTCTTAACCATGAAAAACCGGTGGCCACAATCGCAATTTCCGGAACCGCCTTTTGGATGTCGCGGGCGATTTTCAGCATTCTTTCAACGCCGTACAGCGGGTTTTCTTTCGGCACATAAGGGCCGAAGTCGTATGGGCGGTTGATATGGGGGTTATAATACGGGTTGCCGCCGCTGATGTTCATGAGTTTCACATCCCTGTCCCGTAACAGCTTCACCAGCCTGATGGGCTCGGAGAGGTCAGCCTGCCTGTCATTTTGCGGGTCGACACCCCACCCATAGGGATATGGCAATCCGTCGTATGCATTCATGCGCACGGTAACATCGATTGCATCGGACAGTTCTTTTTGGATTTTAGCGATAATATTGAGCAGAAATCGGGTTCGATTCTCGAAACTTCCTCCATACGCGCCCTCGCGGGTATGGGCAGCAAGGAGTTCGGAAATGAGATAGCGGTGGCAGCTTTTAATATCGACCGCGTCAAACCCAATTTCTGCAGCCATAGCGGCAGCCTCGACATACCGATCTTCTAGCTTCTCCAATTGCGCGTCGGTAATGATATGTTTTGGAGCCGGAATCTTTTTGTCCAGATAGGGATTGGTGGTTGCAATAATCGGCTGGGGCTTTGAGATGGGTCTGCTGTACCTTCCAGAATGGGTTAGCTGGACAACGGTATAGGGTTTGCGGTCGGCACCGTTTTTATTCACTGCCGCGTTTAAGGCTTCTTGTAGAAGTGCCCTTAAGTCTTTTACGGTATCTTTGGTAATCAACAGTTGTCTCGGATTTGCCCGGCCTTCCGCCACAATAGCGGTGGCTTCAAACCAAACAAGCCCGGCGCCCCCCTCAGCAAACCGAATATAACGCCGCCGGGTTAACTCCGCCGGCCTACCGTCCGGGTTTCCATCGCATCCTTCCATGGGATGAACAACCATTCGATTCGGTATGATATTTTTACCGATCCGAAGTGGTTGCTGCAGGATGGCGGTATCATCCGCAAGCGGAAGATAGATTTTCATTTTTTCTAATTCTCTCCGCACATCACCGATAGATGAAAACTTGAATCTTCTATGGGCTTCCATGGATTACTTTCCTGTGTTTTTAAAAATGTCAATCATTTTAAAATAAATCTTTCCGGTCCCGCTGGACCTGCTTCATATGATCTAGATATAATTGAACCTGTCTTTTAAGTGATTCAATGCGTTCTTGATTGGATAATTTCCAGCGGTAAAGCTCATTTTGTAATTGGCGGCTTTCGTGGGCCAACGTCTCCACCACCTGAACTTTGGCAGGTTCCCAGAGCAGGTGGGCCTCTTCGGTCGGTAGATCTATTTTTTGAAAATGCCAATGGCAGTAACGCTCCCACCATTTTGAAGGAATTTCTCCGTTTGTTAAGGCGCCTTCAAAATAAAAAAAGGCCCATTCCAGTTGGGGCAGCGAAATATGTAGATCCCGCGCAATATCCCGCAGGGCCCGCCGGCCTTCGACGGTGTGCCGGTCGAAGGCAACCCAGTAGGGAAATTTGGGATCCGAGGGCGGCCCATCCTTTATTGGCGGCAAATCACCGCTCACCGTCAGATAAGCGGCTGCTTGAATGACGGCTTTATCATGGGGCAGACCGGCCTTTTTGAACCGGAAGGCATTCTCGGTCAAAATTTTTTGATTGACGGTTGTTTTTTGCCAGCCGATCCACTGCCAGAAATCATCGGGGCGCCGGATGGCATTGGCCACAACCTTGATGGCTTTATCGTCCGACGTGTCATCCAGCACCGATGTGTCCCTTTGGGACAATGCATAGGCTAAAAACCCGAGTCCGGTGGCATCCCGGGCCTTAACGGAGCGCGTTACCCGGATAAGGGCGGCGACCTTGCTGTGGAACTTTTTATTGAAAATTAATTCCGTTCCCAGCGGCCAGCATTCTTCAAATGTGATGATGGCGGTTCGTATCCGATACCAGTTTCTGTCTTTGGAACCGAGTGATTCAATGAAGGCGCTGGCAGTCAGGACCAGATCGACATTTCCGCGTCTGACGGCCTTTTGCAACAACGACCGAAGTCGTTTTTCGGTTTTGGATCGGCTGATTGTCATTGCGATAGCGAGATGAGGATTATCGACGTATCAAAACCGTCATACAATCCTTTATTGATCTTCCCCTCCTCGGAATCCCGGGGCTTCGGGCGCAAAGATGGCGATTTGATTGTCCTCCTCAATAACAACCGTTGTCCATTGCTTGCTCGAGTACCACACGCCGATCTGGTTGCCCTTATGGTCCAGAATGTGCGATCCATAGGGCGGATATCCGTAGATACTGTCCATCTGGCGGACCCAGCTTCTCAGCAGCGGGGCAGTGATCTCAACCTCTTTCCACAATCCCTTGCGGAGTTTAAATTTACTTCGAACGCCGATAATCGCATACGGAATCGTACCCCAGCCATGGGTGTAATACCGATGATCCGGCAAAACCTGATCTGTTTCAAACATATTGGTGACCTCCCGGCTGCGTTCCAGTTTGCCGTATTTTAATTTTAGACCTGGAATTTCTAATGCACTGGAAAACACAGGCAGGACCACGATAATACATGCCAGAATGACCATTTTTTTGAATGCGTCGGTCTTTAGAGATTGCATCGGGTTGATCCTTTCACTCGCATCTGCTGATCCAAAACTGTTTTTTTGGGCAGCCCCTATATTAACATGCAATCGTTTTATGTCAATTTGATCCTTTTAAGAAAAATTGAACAGGCTTTGCAACAATTCAACCGTTTTTTGGGCCATCAAATGATGTCCGGCTTTATTGGGATGCAGACCATCTTCCAGAAAGTATTTTTCCTCAATGGTGCCGGAATCGTCACAAAAGGGGTGGTAGAAATCCAGGCAGTCAATATCGTTTTGCTGCGCCAATATCGTTAGGCGCTTTACCAGCGCAGCCAATTTTTCCACATACTTTTTATAGCCACCTTGCGGTGCCATAAAATCCTGATTGCGCGCTTTCTCGACAATCATGGGGATCGGAAGGCCAACGAGTGGGACGATATTGTGATACTCAGCCTGACAGGTCATCGTAAAAATATTGGCCTGAATCAACTTCACATCGAGATCCCACCACAGGTCGTTGGTGCCACCCGTAATTAAGACATAATCGGGGCGATGCCGAACCACGTCATGGTAAAACCGGCTCAGCAGGCCCGCGGTGGTATCTCCGCCGATACCGCTGTTGAGTACCTTTATTTTAAGCCGGCCTTCAACCAATGACGGCCAGATGGAGCGGTTGTCCAGGTCTGAAGCCTCCGTCAGACTATCCCCATGACATACCAGTGTTTTCATTTTTTCCAAATAAAATCTTTTACGGATTTGAGCAGCGATTTGCGGATGCGAACTTTGAGGTACAGATCTCCGGCTGTACCACCACCTTTTCCTTCTTCACCCATTCCCGCAAGCCGAATGGGTTGATTGTGTTTGACGCCCGGCGGAATTTTAACAACCAGTTTTTTATCCTTTTTCCGCAAATAGTAGGCATAGGGTCCTCCTTGCAGGGCGTGTTCCGGGCTGAGTGAGATCGTGTCATTAATGTCGGCACCGTCTTGCGGCAATTCAATCCCGCTGAATTGCTTTAAAAAAAAGCGGATGAGTTTGCCGATGCTTCCCTGCAAGGGTAAACCGGTATAATGCGCCCTCTGGGTTTGCCGCGGGCCTGAAAAATAATAGCTCTTCGCAAAAAATCCGGGTTTTCGGAATTGATAACGGTGGTACCCCTGGCCGTAAAACTCCTTAAAGATTTCCTCAGATCCTCTTAAGCCGAACGCCCGAGCCATCTGTTCCAAAATTTGATTAATATCGGAACCACTGAAAATATCCTGCTCAGAGTAGTTTTGTCTGAACTGGCTATAGGCCGATGCGCCGAACTGCTGCCTCAGGGTGTCGTATTCACGACGTTTGGCTGCATCCGACAGAACCGCATAGGCTTCATTGACCCTTTTCATTTTTTCGGCCGCCTCCGGATTCTTGCTGTTTCGATCCGGATGATATTTAAAGGCGAGTTTGCGGTAGGCCGCTTTGATTTGCTTTGAACCTGCCTTTTGATCCACATCTAAAATTTGATAATAGTCATTTGGATTCATAACGCTTCGCATCCCGGCAGGCATCTTTATAATCCAATTTACAGGCGGTTCTGGCACTTTCTAAGGCTTTTTGCAGGTCCCCCGTCTTGAAAAAAATCCGGCTGCGCATATAGTGGGCCCATCCGTTATCCGGCTGCAACTCGATCGATTTGTTCAGGTGGGCGAGGCTTTCATCATATTTATTGCGGCGCATGAACAGCCAGCCCAAATTATCATATGCGGGACTGTAACGCGGATTCAAATCGACCACCGCTTGCAAATCCGCAATCGCATCGTCATATTGCCCCATTCGAATAAATGTTCGGGCACGCCAGAAATAAGCTTCGGCATTTTCCGGATCAATTTCAATCGCCTGACTCAGTTCCTCCCGGGCCTTTTTAAACCGGTTTTCCTTATAATGATCGTAACCTTTGCGCACATGCTTTTTTACGAGCCGGGCTTGTTGGCTTTTAGGCTGGCGTGTTTTCTGAAATTCGCCAAAAATGATCTTGCCATACTGGGAAACTTCTTCAACCATTTTGGAAACTGTCTCAAGTGGTTTTTTCAAGACACCGCGCTCAAGGTTTAGGGTAAAATACACCCCGGCCGCAACCAGAATGGTTAATACGACGCTAAATATACCAATGGCCGTATAATCCCTTTTCCCCTTATCCCGTGGACTCATGGATAATACGGATGATGTGTCATATTTAGGTCGAGTGCCTGATGTTCGCCTGTCGGCCGATAGCGGTTGCGCCAGGCCCGTTTCGCGCTCGATGGACAGGGCCTTACCGCATTTCTGGCAGGTTGTTTGCAATGCCGGCTGTTCCGAGTCGTCTTCGGGAATATCGCCGGCTGTCTTGCACACCGGACATATGAACTTCATTACTATCTCCTTTGGTTATCCCGGTTTTTCAAAATAGCGCTTACTGGTTTCAGGTGTCAGCAGGCAAATTTAGGAATTGCGAATTCAAAAATTGAAGGTATTCTGTCATTCTAATTCCTAAATTCCTCGATCATTGAATCCTGACACCTGACACCCGACACCTGAAACCGACTTATTCTTGAAATATAATACTCAATTTATCGGTTGGCTTCACTCAACATGCTCCGATGTTTGCCGCTGCCGGCCAATTCAGGGTTATTTTCCTCTTTTACCAGATAAATGGCAGGCAGACTGACAACCGTTACCAATCCTTTCACAATGACGTTGGCAAAAAATATGGACCAGACAACCGAATTCGGTAACGCCAGTCCGAAAGCCCCCCAGCAAAAAATGAGACTATCGATCGGAATACTGACCGCATTGCTGATGAGCACGCGCGCCCACTGATGCTTTCGGGTGATACGGCTGACCCAAAAGTGGTATACTTCGGTATCAATCAGTTCACTGATGACTTCGGCAACGATACTGGCGAATACGATTCGCCACACCGGGCCGAGGATTGTCGAAAATTCCTTGCCCAGTCCCCAGCTGGGATCCTGCGGCAGCCAGGCGGCAAATTGAAAGAAAACCACCATGAAAAGATTAATGGCTGCCGCCAGAATAATCACGGTACGTGCGGCTGTTTTCCCAAGCTGCTTATGGACCAGGTCACGGATAGTAAATGTAAGCGGATAAATAAATGTTCCGGCATCGACACTGAATCCGGCAATCAAGGCGATTTTCAGACTTCCAATATCAGACAGCAACTGGGCGGCAATATAAATTGAAACAACGATAATTCCGAATCTGGGAATTGCCCTAATATTGTTTGGTTTGCAGGAATCAGCATGCATAATTTATTCACTTTTCAGCAAACTGACAGATTTCCAACCAGGCTTTGGCATCAAACTTAAGCGTTGGATCGTTACACATCCGCGAAGCTTCGGCGGGTGTAATCAGCAGAACTTCAATTAGCTCAAGTTCGGTGTTGGCTGAATTGGAAGGTTGCCCTTCACATTCTACATGCACCATCGCTACGGATTCATCGGTCATTCCGGCAGAGGAGTAAATAGGGGGACTCATTTTTATAAAACGGCTAACCGTTAACCCGGTTTCCTCCCTCAATTCGCGACGCGTGGCCTGCTCAATAGATTCGCCGGCCTCTATCAGGCCCGCTGGGAATCCATATTCATAATCGTTTAATGGTACCCGATATTCTCGGGTAATTACCATTGTGTCTTTTACTTGATGAAACGGGACGATGACCACGGCATCCGGCCGATCATATCTGCCGGTCACGCATTTGGGTTCTTTTTGCCGGGTCGCCAATTGCCAGGATTTTTCTTCGCCGGTTTTGGCGACATAGTTAACATTA
>JASFGM010000126.1:0-7228 GCA_050123755.1 Desulfobacterales bacterium | reverse complement strand
AAAATAGCGGTATCAGGGGTGACAATATGGCGAAATCGCATTATTCATTTAAAAAGCGTAAGAAAGAATTAGCAAGGAAACTGAAGCAGGAACAAAAAAGAAAACGTCGGCAGAATAAGGACCAAATAACGCCTGACGAGAATACAGACGAATCTCAGGATGAGATCAAAAATTTGCAGGAATAGGAAAAGCGTTTTTGCCCTATCCGACAGGGGAAAGATAATGTTTCATATTTTACCTGAAATCGTTCGGGGCAGTTTGTCCCTGATCTGGTTCATTTTGAACACGGTGTTCTGGTGCGCACCGCTGTTTGTGTTGGCGGCCGCCAAGGCGGCTGTCCCTCTGGAATCCTGGAAGCGAAGGTGCAGCCGGATGCTAAATGCCATTGCCGAAAACTGGATTTGGGTTAACAATAAAACTCAGAAACTGCTGGGAAACACGCATTGGGATGTTCAAGGCGTCGAGACGCTGGATCGATCAGAATGGTATCTGATTCTGGCCAATCACCAATCCTGGGTGGATATCGTGGTGCTCCAGCGGATATTTCATCGCAAAATTCCATCTTTGAAGTTTTTTATCAAAAAGGAGCTGTTATGGCTTCCGTTTCTGGGGCAGGCATGGTGGGCGATGGATTTTCCTTTTGTCAAAAGATACACGAAAAGTTATCTCCGGAAAAAACCTCACTTAAAAGGCAAAGATCTTGAAATAACCCGCAAAGCCTGTCACAAGTTTAAAAAAATACCCATCTCCATTATGAATTTTGTGGAAGGTACCCGTTTCACCAATGAAAAGCATCGCAGACAGCAATCACCCTATGCGAATCTACTGAAACCAAAAGCCGGCGGTATTGCGCTCGTGCTCGACACCATGGGCGAACAAATTCACCGCATATTGGATGTCACCATCGTGTATCCCGACGGCATCACCAACTTTTGGGCACTGCTGTGTGGTAAAATCCGCAAGATTAAAGTTCGCGTACGATCACTGCCGGTGAGCGCCGAACTGCGCGGTGATTATGCCAATGATGGGCGCTTTCGGACAGGGCTGCAGCTTTGGTTGAACAACATCTGGGCAGAAAAAAACCGGTGCATCGAAGAGATGATGGCCCATGACTGAGGATGTATGGATAGATGCTACCCCGGTTTTTAACAAATGAACACCAGAAAAAACATTTTCCTAGCACTTAGCGCCGGTTTACTACTGGGGCTGCCCTGGTCGGCTTCATTTTCGTTCTTCGTAATTTTTATTGCCTGGGGGCCCCTCCTGCTGCTGGAAGCGGAAGTCCGACACCACCCAAACCCCTATGCTTTATTCAACTACGCCTTTTTAAGTTTTCTGCTGTGGAATATCATTGGAACCTGGTGGGTTGCGCAGGCACAATTAGTGGGAGCCATTCTCATCATGCTCGCCAACTCACTCCTGCAAGCCCTCGTATTCTGGCTGGCAAGCCGTATCCGGACGATCCTGAAAATCCCCCTATTATTTCCCTTTATGCTTATCTGGATGGGGTACGAGCATTTTCATCTATCATGGGATCTGGCCTGGCCCTGGCTCAATCTGGGCAACGCCCTGGCCACCATGCCGGCGCTCATCCAATGGTACGAGTTTACCGGTGTGCGCGGCGGGACGCTCTGGATCATCCTGACCAACTTTGCCGCTTTGAAAGTGTACAACACCTATCGGGAAAAAGGCCCGGATTCTATTGTTCCGCTAGGCGCGATAACGCTGGTGCTCTTTGTTATCCCCATCGCCGTGTCCTATCTAATATTCCAAAATTTTGAAGAGGAAGGCGAAACAGTTAATATCGCTTTGATTCAACCCAACCTGGATCCATATACTGAAAAATTTGACCCGGATAATTATGCGCGACACGTGGAGGCGTTTTTCAGGACAGCTGATGCGATGGTCGATGGCAAAACCCAATACCTGTTTGGCCCTGAAACCCTAATTGTCCAGCAGATTGACGAAAGAAATCCGGCAGCATCGATCTACTACCGTGATTTATTGGAATTTCGGAAAAAATATCCAAAGTTGAATATTCTCCTGGGCGTACACAGTTACCAGAAACTCAGCAATGAAAACATTCCCCCGGGAAGTCGTTTCAATAGCGAGGAAAACTTTTACTACGAGGCCTTTAATACAGCGCTTTTTCTGCCGGCGGGTCCTGCTTCTGCACCCCAGTTCTACCACAAAACCAAATTAGTACCTCTATTCGAGCGCATGCCCTTTGTGCAATATCTGAGCTTTTTGGGGAAATACTCCCTGGAGCTTGGCGGATACACCGGTACCTACAGTCTTCGTCAGGAGAGTACTGTTTTTGAATTGTCTGACGCTTCGATTACGATTGTGCCGATTGTCTGCTTTGAATCCATCTTCGGCCCTTACTGCTCCCGAAACCTGCCCAAAAATGCGAGCTTTATCTGCATGATCACCAACGACGGCTGGTGGAAGAATACGCCGGGCTATCGACACCACTTCAATTTCAGCCCGGTTCGTGCCATCGAAAACCGCCGAGATTTTGTTCGAGTTGCCAATACAGGAATTTCTGCGCTGATTAATGCCAAAGGCATGGTTATCACCAAAACGCCCTGGTGGGAAAAAACGACCCTCAAAGGAAAGATTCATCTTCGCCGGGGGCAAACTTTTTTCGCTCGACACGGAGATTATCTGGGCCGGATATCTTTGGTATTGGGGGGATTTCTGGTTTTGTACGCAGGGATTCGGAAGCTCAAAAAGCCCCGGCGGGAATGGGGACGACGTGCAAACGCATAAATTCATGACCGCTCATGCTCTTATTAATCACAAATCAAGATGTGCCCCTTTGCTCTTATGGATAGGAATTAGCAATGCAAGCCCTTTTTGTGTTATTTCAGATCTGCTGGCATTTCCGCTTAATTCCTGATCTAGACAGCCTCTATTGTTGAGGGCGGCTTTGAACTGATGTTGTAAGTTACACTGACCACACCGGGAACCTCTGAAGTGATTCGCGCGGCCAGCGTTTCAAGAATTTCAAATGGCAATCGGGTCGGGGAGCCGGTAACTGCATCTTCGCTGTCCCAGCATCGCACCTCAATCTGAAAACCGTAATCTCGCTCTGCGTCTCTTATACCGGTAACCCGGTCCGCATGCAATATGGCCAGGTATTGGAAAGCGTCGGTCCCGGCTAACTCCTGCTCAACAACAGCGGTTGCCTTTCTGACCAGCTCGATTCGTTCAGGCGTCGTTTCACCAATTACCCTGGCGGCAAGGGCCGGGCCTGGAAATGGCGGGCGATTGAAAATCTCCTCCGGCAACCCCAGGGCCTTTCCCAGGGCCCGCACGGCAGGTTTTCTAAGCTGAATAATCGGTTCGATAACCTTGTATCCATAAGCGGCTTCGGTGTCGATGCCAAGCTGCGCCAGAATGTTATGCTGGCGCTTGATGCCTGCCACTGTTTCTTCGACATCCGTAAAATTGGTGCCCTGGAGAAGAAATCGTGTCCCGCTTTCTTTGACCAAACGACCGAACACCGATTTATAAAAAGTTTCCGTGATGGCCTGTCGTTTCTCTTCCGGATCGGTTTTGCCCTTTAAGGCTTCAAAAAATTCATCCTGTGCATCAACCCGTTCCACCGGAACACCGCATTTTTCAATGATAGATACCACATATTCAGGCTCGCCTGCACGCATGATTCCGTTATCAATAAAGTAAGTCTTCAACTTGTCCCCCAATGCGCGATGCCCCAACATACTCACCACGGATGAATCCACGCCGCCTGAAAGCGCATTGATCGCAATTGAATCGCCAACTTCCGATTCGATCGCCTGACACTGATCCTCGATAAAGGACTGCGCCTCCAAATCCTCAAGTTTTATTTCCTTGAGCTCCATTTCAGCCTCCCCCCGATTTGATGTTCATAAATTATAGCTGCTCTTTTGCTGAGTATGGGCAAATAATATTCCTGTCAAGAAATTAATTTAGGACAAAAAAGGGGATGTTCATAATAAAAGGAAGGCTCTGGGTTCAGACAGGTGCCGGTCACAAAACTTCATTGCAATACAATTTCATCGATCCATATTATGTTGGAACCCGGAGCCCCACCGTCTCCTCCAAAGCTGGAAATCATGAAAAAGATTTGGAGAACTTTTCCAAAATCGGGTTTGAGCGGGTAATGTGAAACATATTTTCGCGTCCACTTTGACGGAACAAAATCATCAAATGGGATTTCTATCTTTTTCCAATTTGTATCCGGGACGATTGCGCTCCGGTTGCAATACTGAGCGATGTTCCCATTTTGGGATTTAGCCGTCTCACTATAGCAAATGAGGACGGTAAATATCTTGTTGGGCTTTGATAAAAATGAAGATTCTTTTTTACCTTTTAAAAAATACGTCATCCTGTTGAACCTTGAAAGATCATAGGCCATCTGGGCGTGCCTTTCATCCATATAAGGTTTTTTAATCCCAATGCGAACCATAACAGCTGTTTTTTGCTTTACCTTGTAGTCTATTTTCATGGAACAGGAAGTCCCGCTGGCCGCCTGGGTTGTATCGGCCGAAACATGGATCCTGCCACGGCCCTTTTTATGGTAGCTCCATTTGCCATGGAAATTCTGAGACCAAAGATCCTGGTCTTCAAAATCATCCAGGATAAAAGGCCCCTGACCCCGTTTTAAAGCATCGCGAGCCCGCTTTGCCGCCGCGGGGATATAGGCCATGCGGTCATCCTGAACCTCAGCCGAGCCTGATTCCCAGGTTTGAGAGGTGGTCTTCGGCGTTACTGGCTCAGGCGCTGTTTTTGCGGCCATCTTTTTTTCAGATGCCGCCGGAGGTACGAAGATAAAATCACCGCGGTCCAGTTTGGGGTTGTTTATCTTACCGTACTGAGGGTGCTGCCCGCCCCGCGAGTAGTTTACAACCTTCTCCTGAAGGTGCATTCCCAGCTCGGAGCCCGTCACATATCCATCCGCATTCAAGTCAGCGTCTCCGCTGATCCCCTGCAAGAATACCACCTTGAATACCGACTGGTCCGGAACCTGTTCCCCCGCGCCGCCGGCCGTAATAAATTGCCTTACCGGCCGGGCGGATTTTTCAGAAATATCGACCGGAGCGGCACGCACCACATTGAACAGGGAGCCCGAAAAACAGGAGTCGAACACCATGATGAAATGCTTGGACTTTACCTTGAGCGCCAGAACCTCCATATCTTTCATGGAAATCGCTTTGCTGTCGAAGCCAATCGGATCCTTGTTCTTTAATGGACAGTCGCTGGGCACGATGTAACCCAGCTCGGTACCGTCGGCAAGCTCGAGGGTGTCACCATGGCCGGCAAAATAAAACAGAAGGGCTCGATTTTTTTCCCGGCCTGATTGGTAAACAACATCGCTTAGCGTCTTTCTCAATTCTGTGGCAGAAGGATCCAGTGCGAGTCTGACCTCAAAGCCAATCTCTTTCAAGCGCGAGGCAACTTCCCTGGCGTCTTTGGCGGCGCTGGGCAGATCCGGCCATTTTTCGTAATCGCTGATTCCCACAACCAGCGCATGGTAATCCTTATAAAGGTATAGGCTCTGTCCCTTTTTGGCAGTTACGCGGATGCCGCGCATTGTTGAAAACGAAGAGGGGGGGAGAGCTAAAAAAAGGAGCAGAAATAAAATGGATAAAAAACATATTCGCTTTTTCATTGCACACTCCTTTTATGAAAAATCTTGTTTGTGGTCAGGAGTGAGAAGCCCATAGCGACACGCTTGCTTAAAAAGCTAAAGCGTAATTTAAAATAAAACGGCAGGTTCGTCAAGAGTGAATACCTGCCTCCCCCGTTCACTGTTGACCTTCGCGCAAAGGCAAATGAATATCAGTGGATTTATAGCGGATAATCGGACGCTGAGTTTAGATATTTTTAAAGAGACTTTTGTGCTCTAAATTACCTTTTTTATCCACCTTAGATTTAGCGCCGCATTTTGGGCACCTGATATCGTCCCATTCCGCTTTAATTGTTATTTTCTCAAACCCGCCATGCTTTTCACAGATAAATTGATAAACAGGCATTATATACCCCTTACGAAGAATATTTTATCGGAAAAATCGCCTCTTATCTGTATATTCGGCCAGCAGGTGGGATTGCTTTAGTTTTTTGGGGTGCTTAGACCGGGAAGGAAAAGGGGTGACATCCGTTCTATTTTTACATTTGAAGGCAATAATATCAAAACTTGATCCGTGGTTTATTCATTATTCTTAATCACAAGATGTGACCCATTTTTTTTAGCACACTACATATGGGAATTTGCTCTATTTGAATTATCTTGAATTTTAGAATTAGATGTGAAAAAAATATTGCACGGCAAGAATGGTGTCTTTATAAAAATAATAAATAGATGATTGAAGCAAAAACATTAATTCGCAAAGGAGTATGGATTCATGACTAAATGTGATTTTGGATTGATCGGTCTCGCGGTGATGGGTGAGAATCTGGTCTTAAACATTGAAAGCCGGGGCTACTCGGTAGCCGTGTTTAACCGCACCTTAGAAAAAGTAGATCGTTTTATAAATGGCCGGGCGCAGGGGAAGAATATTGTTGGGTGCCGAAGCATAGAAGCGCTGGTACAAAATCTGGAGAGGCCCCGCAAAGCCATGTTGCTGGTGAAAGCCGGCCCGGCTGTTGATGCCTTCATTGATATGCTGATTCCACATATGGAAGAAGGTGACATCATTATTGACGGCGGCAATACGTATTTCGGCGATACGATAAGACGCACGAAGTATGTAGAAGAAAAGGGCCTTTTGTACATTGGAACCGGCGTTTCCGGCGGAGAAGAGGGTGCCCTTCGCGGCCCGTCGATCATGCCCGGCGGCTCGCCGGCGGCATGGGACCATGTCAAACCGATTTTTCAAGCGGTCTCCGCAAAGGCGCCGGATGGATCGCCATGTTGTGATTGGGTGGGGCGTGACGGCGCTGGTCATTTTGTAAAAATGGTGCACAACGGTATCGAGTACGGCGACATGCAAATGATTTGTGAAGCCTATTCCCTGATGAAGAATATGCTGGGCATGACCAATAAGGAGATGGAAGCAGCATTTCATGATTGGAACAAAGGCGAATTGGATAGTTATCTGATTGAAATAACATCTGAAATTATGGGATACAGCGATGAAGAGACCGGCAACCCGATGGTGGAAATGATTCTTGACACCGCCGGCCAAAAAGGTACCGGCCGCTGGACAAGTGAGCAGGCACTGGCACTGGGCATCCCGGC
>JASFGM010000125.1:0-7242 GCA_050123755.1 Desulfobacterales bacterium | reverse complement strand
ATCTGCGCGACAAACCGGCCTACATCCTCGGAGAAGGTGGCATCGTCACCCATCATGTATATTCCCAGGAGCCGGATATCAGTCGTTTCGGCTGGGCCCGGGCAGCCCGGGAGGCCTTTGAGGAAGCCGATTTGACTCCCGGCGATATAGATGTTGCTGAAATCTACGATTCATACCCCATCTATCAGCTGATCGCCTTTGAAGAGCTGGGTTTCTGTGAACGGGGTGCCGGCGGGGAAATGTTTATGCGCGGTGAGACCTGGCCGGGGGGCAAAATCCCCTGTACCACCGACGGGGGCATGCTGTCCAAAGGCCATATCGGAGCCGGCGGCGGCGTATCGTTATTGGTCGAAGCCGCCCGCCAGCTGATGGGCAGCGCCGGTCAACGGCAGGTGCCGGACGCAAAGTTTGCCGTGGAAACATCAACCGGCGGTACCTATATGGACGCCCAGGTCACCATCTTAGGAACGGAAATACCCTAACCCGGGCAAACCGGTAAAAATTGAATATTGTAGGTATTCTATCATTTTATTTTTCGACTTTCGATTACCGATGCAACATTTTGGCCATCGGAGCACCTGTCATTCCGCGGCGTCGTAAGGCTGAACTAATATGACGATTAATTTTATAAAATTGATTCGCCGGAGGCGAACCTTAAATATTCAATTTTTAGAAGAGGGCGATAATATTACAATACAATACGAAAAAAATTAAATGTATGAGACCAAGGAGGAGGAAAAATATGGATGCACCCCAAAAACCGGTTCCAGAAGTTAATCCCTGGGCAAAGCCTTTCTGGGAAGCTGCCCGTGAGGAAAAATTGATCATTCAAAAATGTCCGGATTGCAGCCGGCATGTATTTTATCCGCGCCTGGTTTGCCCGCATTGCTTTTCAAAAAACCTGGAGTGGGTGGAGGCTTCCGGCAAAGGAACGATTTATTCGTATACCGTGGTGATGAACAATTCTCCCTCGGCGTTTATCGACGATATCCCATATGTCGTCGCCCTGATAAAACTGGAAGAAGGCGTGCAGATGCTGAGCAATATAGTAGAGTGCGACCTTGATCAGCTGACATGTGATATGCCGGTGGAAGTGACATTCGAAAAACTAAATGATGAATTTACGCTTCCAAAATTCAGGCCTAAATTTTAATCGTTATAAGGTTATGGTTCTATTGGCGGGAGGGATTTAAGGGAGTGGGATAATGAGGTGAAGGGATGGAACAACAAAAATATGGTGATGACTTTAATGTCGGTGATATTTACACTACCACCGCGATTACCGTAACGGAAACGCATTTGGTCAACTGGGCAGGGTTGACGATGGATTTTTATCCCCTGCATATGGACAAAGAATATGCCGCCCAGACCCAATTCGGCGAGCGGCTGGCCCACGGACCTCTAATCTTCGGCATGGCAGTGGGACTGGTAAGTATGGCCGGTTTCGGAGGGGACGCCGCCGTTGCATGGCTGGGTGTGGACCGCATGAAAATGACGGCACCTGTTAAGATTGGCGATACCATTCGGGTGGTGGTAGAAGTAGTTGACAAACAGCAAACCAGCAAACCCGACAAGGGTGTTCAAACCTGGCGCTATACGGTCAAGAACCAGAGAGACGAGGAGGTTATGGTCTTTGACTACAAGATGCTGTTTCATATGCGGGTCTAACAATCTGGTATCAAGGAATCTGATTATTTCAAATAAGGGGGAAACCAAAATGATAACCATGTCGATTGGTGACTATTATGATCGTTGTGTAGACTTTTTTGGCGACAGGAAAGCAATCACCTACAAAGATCAATCCTACAGTTACAAGGAGATGGGGCATAAGGCCAAATGCTTTGCCAATGCCCTGCAAAATAAAATTGATTTGAAAAAGGGGGATAAAATCGCCTTTCTGATGGCAAACTGCCCCGAATACATTTTTTGTGAATATGCGATTGCCAAGATCGGCGGCATCCGGGTTCCACTGGCGGTTCTGCTGAGTTCCAATGATCATATCTACATGATGAATCAGGCGGAGTGCACCACGCTTATCTACCACGAAAACCTGGCCTCGCGGGTGAAGGACATGCTGCCCCAGCTTGAGACGGTCGAACATTTCATTTGCGCCAGTGACGATCCCGCAACCCTTATGGAGGGCCATCTCCACTTGCAGACCCTGATTGAAAGCCATCCACCTGAAGTCGCCAAAGTTGACATCGATGCCGAGGATCTTGTGGGTATCTACTACACCGGTGGCACCACCGGAAAGCCAAAGGGCGTCATGCTTTCCCACAGAGCCTGGGTTTACACCGTTCTGATTGAAATGCTGGATCTGGGTTTTGGCTGGGAAGAAATCTTCCTCTACACGACCCCCCTTACCCATGCGGGCGGATGTCTGATGTTGCCGGTGTTGTTGCGCAAAGGGCGATGCGTGATTATCGATCACTTCGATCCCAAAGTGCTGCTGGAAACCATTGAAAAAGAAAAGGTGACCATGACGTTCCTGGTGCCGACCATGATCTATGTTCTATTGGATTATCCCGATCTGAAGAAATATGACCTTGGCAGTATGCGCAACATTATCTACGGTGCATCGGCCATCGCACCGGAACGTCTGAAACAGGCCCTGAATACTTTTGGCCCCATTTTTACCCAGCTTTTCGGACAGACCGAGGCACCGATGATGTTCAGCGCGCTTTCCAGACAAGAGCATATCGTCGCAGATCCCCAACGCGAAAAAGAAATTCTCAGTTCCGCCGGTCGACCCACCTTCCATGCCGAAATCAAACTAGTGGATGAAAACGGGGTGGAGGTCAAACGCGGCGAACCCGGCGAAGTCGCAGTGCGCTGCGCCAATATCATGTCCGGATATTTCAAGAATCCAGAGGCCACGGCTGAAACTCTCAAAGACGGTTGGTTGTATAGCGGCGATATTGCCAGGCAGGATGAAGAGGGTTTCCTGTATATCGTCGACCGCAAGAAGGACATGATCGTTAGCGGCGGGTTTAACATCTTTCCGCGCGAAATCGAAGATGTCTTATTTGAACACCCGGCGGTCAAAGGTGCGGCCGTTATTGGGGTGCCCCATGAAAAATGGGGTGAAGAGGTAAAAGCCCTGGTGGTTTTACATGAAGGCCAATCAGCCACCCAAGAAGAACTGATCAAGTTTGTAAAGAATCGCAAGGGAAGCCTGATGGCGCCCAAAAGCGTGGAGTTCTGGGATGCCATTCCGCTGACCAATCTCGGTAAGCTGGATAAAAAAGCCATGCGCACCAAATTCTGGAAAGGCAAGGACCGCATGGTCTCGTGATGCAAGCCGGAGAAGACGCCGATTGAAAATTTATACGTCGCGGGAGACGGCTACATTTCAGAGGTCGGAATGACCGCCATGGTGGGTGCAGCCGGCAGTGGCGTCGCAGCCGCTAAAGATATCGCCACAGGCATAGCGCCTGGCAGATAAGAAAAAGATAATGATTCGAGAGTTTAACGGGAAATATCCTAAAGTTGCCCGCTCCGCTTTCGTGAGTGAAGCGGCTTATGTGGTCGGCGATGTCGAAATCGGCACAGAATCAAATATCTGGCCGGGAGCGGTCATCCGGGGCGATTGCGGCAAAATTATCATCGGCAACAATACCAGCATCGAGGATAATTGTGTGGTGCACGGAAATGGTGACCTGATCATCGGCCATCACGTCATCGCCGGGCATGGGGCTATAATTCATGGGATGAATATCGGAGATTATATATTGATCGGTAACAACGCTGTGGTTCTCAACGATGTCGAAGTCGGCAATTTTTCGATCATCGGCGCGGGGTCGGTGGTCGCGGAAGGCATGAAAATTCCGGAACAATCATTGTGCATGGGAACACCGGCGCGCATAAAGGGCCGTGTATCCTCGCAGTGGATGGATCAAATCAAAGACGGGACCGCATTTTATACCGATCTGGCCCGTCAATACAAACAGCAGGGACTGTAGCAAAGTCTTTTTAACCAAAGTGGCGAGGATACGTTATTATGATGATGGATCTGGGTAAACAAAAATGGGGTTCGCTGAGCGTTATTCCCGGAATGAACCGGGGCAGATATCCTTATTGTCATTCCATTTATATTGAAGATGCGGGGGTGGTGATTGATCCGTCTTCCGACCGCAAAAGACTGGAAGATATAAAAACCCAAAAGGATGTTCAAATGGTGTGGCTATCTCATTGGCATGAAGATCACCTCATGCATCTCGACCTGTTCGAGAACCTGCCCATCTGGATGAGCGAACATGACGCCCCTCCTCTGGCAGACATTGAGGTGTTTTTGGATTGGTATGACATCATTGATAAGAATCAACGCGCCTATTGGAGTGTCGAGCTTAAAGAAAAATTTCATTTTCGGCCGCGGAAACCGGCGCGGTTGCTTCGCGACGGCGAATGCATCGATTTCGGGAATCAATCGGTCGAGGTCATCCACACCCCCGGCCACACTCCCGGCCACCTGGCTTTTTTTTTCCGGGAACCTCAAATATTATTTTTAGGCGATTATGATTTCACACCTTTCGGGCCATGGTACGGTGACCGTTATTCAAGCATCGAGCAAACCATCGATTCTATTAATCTTCTCAAAAAAATACCTGCAAAGATATGGATTACCTGTCATGAGACCGGTGTGTTTAAAGAAGATCCACAGCAATTATTCGATGACTATTTGGCCGTGATACAGTCGCGTGAAAACAAGCTTTTGGATCTTTTGAAGCATCCACGATCCATGCAAGAGATCATTGGCGCCTGGATAATTTATGGACGCCAGCGAGAGCCAAAAGCGTTATATGAGTTTGGTGAACGCGCCCACATGCAAAAACATTTAGAAAAACTTTTGGCGCAAGATGTAATTGCATTCGAAGGTGGCAGATACCATCGGATCAAGTAGTGCTATGAATGGCGGATCTGATCATATTCGCAAAACTGATGTTGCCCAGGGCTAACCATTTTGCAAATCTGTCGTTGCGGGCGTCCAGCTTCCGGATGATCGCATTTTCCGAGAAACCTTCCTGTAGGAAGGAACGAATGCGTCCGTAAAGATCTTCCATAAACTGCAGTTTGTTTTTCAGTTTTGATTTTCCATTGTCGATCACCAGACCATCAACGACATACATAAAAACCGACATCGGCGGCGGGCCGATCGGACCGTATCCTAACCGGATGCTTTCCACTTCGCCAAAAAAGTCGGTTTTTATGACGTTCATATAGATCGAGATTTATACAGAGCTTTTGATGAATAAAAAACCCTAGAATCCGTCTCAAAAATGTGGATCAGGGTTCAGGGCAAGGCGTCCCGTGAATTGATAACGGAGCGTACACGCAGTACGTGAGTATTTCAATTCGCGGGACAACGCAGCCCTGGGCACTTAGACGCGCTTTTGAGACGGATTCTAGTTTTATCTCCGGACAGTGACCTTGTTGATCACCACAGGTTCTGTGGGCTGGTCCCCGGCAGCGGTTTTTACAGAGCCGATTTTGTTTACTACATCGATGCCCTTTATAACTTTGCCAAAAACGGAGTGTCTATCATCCAGATGGGGAGTCGGGCCGAGGGTAACAAAAAATTGGCTGCCGTTGGTATTGGGTCCGGCATTGGCCATCGAAAGAATACCTTCAGCATCATGCCTCAGTGATGGATCAAATTCATCCTTGAATTGATACCCCGGTCCGCCTGTCCCGGTTCCCCGGGGGCAGCCGCCCTGAATAACAAAGCCTTCGATGACGCGATGAAAGGTCAGGCCGTCATAAAAATTTCCTTCGCGGCTCGTTTCCTGCCGGCCTTCTGCGAGATTGATAAAATTCCAGACTGTCGCAGGGCATTCCTTGGCATAAAGTTCGGCTTCAAAATTGCCCAGACTGGTTTCAAAGACAGCGATGGGACGATCAACATCTTCTTGGTAGTTAATTTTTTCGCTCATAAATTCCACCTTTTCACTAATTTTTTGATTTAACTTAAGGTTAAAAATGATCTTGTCAAATGATGCTTCCCAAAAGGTTAGCGCCAATCCGCTTTTGTGCTTTAGCCAGCACTAATTTATTTTTTTGATCATCATTGGCGTCAATCAGAATCGGTATGTAATTTGAAGAAAGGCCTTTCAATAAGCCTGTGGGTCTGTGTCGGGTGGTTTCTATCAGGACATCAAGTGTTTGGCCGATAAATTGATTATAGAAATCAATTCTTTTTGAGCTTCCAAGCGCGCGTGTGCGTTCACATCGATGTTTAATCACATCCGGTGGAATTTTATCTGGATAGCCGGCCGCAGGGGTCCCCGGACGCGGTGAAAACGGAAAAACATGCAGATAGGCAACCGGCAACGCTTCGATAAGCGCATAGGTGTTTTCAAAGGCCGTATCGGTTTCGCCGGGAAATCCGATCAGGGTGTCGACACCAATGGCTGCGTCCGGCAGGCGGTTGTGGATTTTTGTGACCAGTTGCCTGAAATCGTCAGCCGCATAGGGCCGTCCCATTTTCTGCAAGGTGCGATCATCACCGCTTTGCAGCGGAATATGAAAATGGCGGCAAAAGAGTTTCGATCCGGCGACACGCTTGATGATGTCATCGGTCAGTTCAAGAGGTTCAATTGAACTGAGCCGGACTCGCGCAATCATATTTAAGTCATCAATACGATTGAGCAGTTCGCCAAGGCATGTCTTCGGAATTAGATCGTCGCCGTAATTACCCAGGTGAATGCCGGTCAATACAATTTCCTGATATCCGGAGCCTGAAAGTGCTTGAATCCCTGCCAGCACGCTTTCAAGGGGTTTGCTGCGACTCGGCCCTCGGGCATACGGAACAATGCAGTAGGTGCAAAAAGCATCACATCCATCCTGGATTTTGAGAAAAGGGCGTGTCCGGCCGTCGGCGACAACATCGGGTGCAGACTCAATATCCTGTTCGGATTGAATATCCCTGCATATCGTAAGCGGTCGGCTGGGCGCTGATTTCTTATTGGCGCGAATCAGTTCGCAGATCGCGTGCTTGCCGGCATTTCCAACGATATAATGCACTCCTTTGATTTTCTCGATGGCGCCCGGTTCTGTTTGGGCATAACAGCCCGTGACCACAATGCGGGCTGCAGGATTTGCACGGATTGCCCGGCGTACGGCCTGACGAGACTGCATGGATGCTTTTTGGGTCACCGTGCAGGTATTTATGATGCAGAGCTCTGTGGGCTCATTTTTAGGCGCCGGTAACCAGTCGGCGGATTTCAATTGCTTTGCAATCGCAGC
>JASFGM010000124.1:0-7265 GCA_050123755.1 Desulfobacterales bacterium | reverse complement strand
GCCACCACTACTTCAGCATACTGCTGGGTAATCGCCTCGGCGGTGGCTTTATCAACCGGTTGATTTACGGCGATACAGCCCCCGAAAGCGGCGACCCTGTCAGCCATATTGGCTTTAACGTAAGCATCAACCAGTGCATCGGATCGCGCCACACCACAGGGATTATTGTGCTTGACGATCACCACGGTGGGCTTCTCGGTAAAATAGCGCAGAATATTGAGAGAATTGTCGGCATCGGTCAAATTGGTCTTGCCCGGGTGTTTACCGGACTGCAGCAGCTCGATGTCAGATGCCAGAAATTGTCCGGGCTGGATGGTTTCGGTCTCTCCCAGCACCAGATTGCCGTTGACCAGTTTGTAAAGCGCAGCTTCCTGGCCGGGGTTTTCCCCGTATCTGAGGCCTTTTTGGACCTCATCGACGACCCAAACGACTTTTTCATAAAAAAGGGTCTGGCGTTTGTCCTGGTCGACAAAACTGATTTCCATCTGGGGTGGAAAATGGTCATCCATTACGGTTCGATACATTTTTTTGAGGTCTTCTGCCATGGTATCACTCCTTAAAATTTTACAATTTATAACAGTTTTCTACATCATGGATCTCTTTGGAAACCAAGAAACCGGCGATGGTGCGGTCATAGACGGCTGTGTGATCAAATGCCTTGCGGGCCAGCTGGAAACGAAGGTCCAGGGTTGTCGAACCCTGGTTCTCTTTGAGAATCGAAAGAATCTGTCCGTAATCAGCAGGATCGACCACGGATGCAACCCGGATGTAATTTTTAGCCGAAGCTCGAATCATACAGGGTCCGCCGATATCGATATTGCCTCTGGCCTGCTCCACGGTAACGTCCGGTTTTGAGATCGTTTCTTTGAACGGATATAGATTGACCACCACCATATCGATCGGGACACTGCCGCTGCGTTTTAAATCGCCTTGATGGGCATCGTTGTATGTCTCGGTGAGAAGTCCGAGATAAATTTTAAAATCCAGGGTTTTGACCAGACCGCCCTGGGTCTCGGGCTGACCGGTGAAATCGGAAACCTGCGTCAGGTGTGCGCCGGCAGATTCTCCCAGGATTTCACTGATCCGGCCATAGGTCCCGCCGGTTGAAAAAATCCGAATGTCCGGGTTCATCTCAACCAGATCCGGAATAAATTGATCAAGTCCGCTTTTGTCGGAAACACTTACTAGCATCGTCTGCACTTTTACTAGATCATCTATCTTTTCAACGATATTAATACTCATAACGGCTACCTCTTTCCTTCATATTCTTCTAAAAAACGGTTAAAAAAATCATGCATGAATGCATGCCGTTCGCGCGCCAATTTGCGCCCTTCGGCGGTCAACATTTGATCTTTAATTTTACAAAGCTTGACTTTAAACTCTCTGTATCCGGTATCGTCTGCCGAGTAAGGTTTGGCGTTTTCAGCATCAAGGTCGGCGTTATGCAGTCGGGCCCCCACCTCGCCGGCAAAAAGAAAGGCGCGGGCCACGCCGATGGCTCCGATTGCATCCAGTTTGTCGGCATCGAACAACACCTTCGCTTCTGGTGTGCCGGGTGTATGATGATTGCGAAAGCGATGGGAGCGTATACAGTGAAGGATATTCTGTTTTTGTTTTTGGGTGAGCGCAAGTCTTTCGACAAACGGTTCGGCCATTTGAGCCCCTTTGACCGCATGGCAGACGGCGCCGTTTGTCGCATCCTGTAAACTGCGTCCGATATCGTGCAAATAGGCGGCGACCCGTAATACATCCATGTCTGCGTTTTCAACCCTGCCAATCATCTCGCACAGCCGACACACCCGCAGGGTGTGCTCCCAGTCATGGCTCCCCGAGGCTTTATCAAAGCACGCTTTGGCAAACGCTTTTACCTGAACAAGCGCATCTTGCGGGTCAATAGCGGAGGCGGATTGATCGTCAGGATTTCGCGGGGAGCTGGGGCTAGTATTCAATTCCTTTTTGTGTGATAACATCCTAGGCCGACTCTAGTAGTTCATTATTGAATTTGGGATTTTAATCGAAACTGAGCTCTTTTTTGAGATTCAGAATAAGAAGATAACTCGGCAGAAAAAATTCATCTGGACCATATACCAAATTCGTTTCATCTTGCAATAGGCAAATTCGGTTTTTATCAGTCAAATTTAGCGATCATCCCTTTCGATAGCCTAGCAGAACCGATCACAGGTCGCATTTCATCTTTGTAAATGGTTCTACAATTTTAAAGCCTGATATAAATCAGGATTGTAGTTATTTATACAATCTCAGATAAATATACCGTTTTCCATAATAATTTTCCGAAACAAGGAAGTTCGGCATAAGTGGTTGTAGAAAAAAACGTTCGCATACCGGAACGTTTTTTTGACAACCACTATAAAACTTCATGGCCCGGATCGAGTGACCCGTATCCGCCGATCAGAAAGACCGCTGAAAATCAGAAAAAGCCCGGCCGAAAAATTGTGTAAACTTTTGCTTAAAAAATGCCGATTAAAAAAATACCACTGATCGGATTAACCCGAATATTAAACGAAACGCCTGAAGCGTTGGGGGCCACAGAAAGCGTTGCAAGAAAAAAATTACATTCCCATCAGAAATTCCCAAATTAATTTTTACCGGGACGTCGGACTCTTTTATATTGAAGGCGGCAGCTTTGTATTATACAAGCCGCCGGGTAAATCAATGACAGACTTACGCCTGAACGAAGAACGGCACCCGACGGAGCTCTACATTCATCAAAAAGATCGGCTAACTGCCATAAAAGAGCTGCAGAAAGGGTTTAATCGCAAGATCGCTAAAAGTATCAAAAACGGAAATGTAATGGAGGTAAAATCTACCCTTTGTAACCTGGTTGAAGAAACCCTGAAGGAACCGAGAAGTGGTACGCTGAAAGCGCTGCCCGAGACGGTTGACACGCTGGTATCCGGTTATTCGAAAAACCCAGAAATTATCAAAACATTTGCCTCGATTTCATTTAAAGATTACACCACGGTTATCCACTCGGTGAACGTTATGGCATTAAGCCTGGGTTTTTGTTTCCATTCGAAAATATCTCTGCCTGAAACCAAACGGCTGGGCTTAAGTGCCTTGATGCATGACGTTGGCAAAACTGAAATACCCAACAACATTCTTAAGGCTTCCCGGAAATTAACCAACCAAGAATTTAAAGTGATGAAGCGCCACCCCAAAGTCGGAGAATTTATCATCAAATTCAAAAGCGGCCTCGACGGCGAGATTGCTCAGGGAGCACTCGAGCACCACGAAAAGCTGGACGGCAGCGGTTATCCCAGGGGGATTAAACACATATCTTTTACCGGGCAGCTGCTGGGTATCATCGACTGTTACGAAGCTTTGACAAATGAGGAAAGACCTTACCGCAGGGCGAAAAGCCCCCTGGACACCCTAAAACTCATTAAGCAGGATGTCGAGGCCGGTAAATTTGACCGTAAAATTTTTGAAAAATTCTGCTATAGTCTGATATAAAGTAGGTTTCAGATGTCAGGTTTCGGGTGTCAGGCAAGTGGCAAGCGCTACATCTTGTTTAATTGGTTTGATTGGTTTAATTTGTTTTATTGGTTAAAAAGAACCAATTGAACCAAACCAACCGATAGAACAAGTCGATTTCCCATGGCGAAGCGAATTTCAGACATTTTGTTCATCTTATTATTTGCAACAGCCTGCCTGCAGTGCCAATCCCTGCCATATTACGACCAGGCCATTAACGGTCATACGGAAATTCTGCGGAGCCGGGAGCCGATTTCCGATCTGATCGAGGACGCGGATACACCGGCCGGACTTCGTAAGAAACTTATATTTATTCAGACAGTTAGAGACTTTGCCGAAAAGCAGCTCCATCTTCCGGTCAATGATCATTATTTAAGTTACGTGGAACTAAACCGTCCTTACGTTGTCTGGAATGTATTTGCCGCCCCGGAATTTTCGCTGAAACCAAAGACCTGGTGTTTTCCGATCGTAGGGTGTGTCGCCTATCGTGGATATTTTTCCGAGCAGGACGCCCGGCGCTTCGGTGATGCTTTGAAACAAGAAGGCTATGACGTGTTCATCGGCGGTGCGATTGCATACTCGACGCTCGGCTGGTTCGATGATCCGGTTTTAAGCACCTTTTTATATCTCAATGCACCTGAAACCGCTGCGCTGATCTTTCATGAACTGGCCCATGCGATTCTATACATACAGGACGACACGGCTTTTAATGAAGGCTTTGCAACAGCTGTTGAACAGGAAGGCCTTCGACGCTGGCAATCCTCAGCGAGCGATCTGAAGGGCTATGAAAATTGGTTGCTCAAAGGTCAGCGCCGCCAACGGTTCATAAGCCTCGTTTCAAAATACCGGGCCAAATTAGAGGACTTGTATCAGGGCAACCTTCCATTGACCGAAAAACGAAATCAAAAAGCTGCCGTTTTCAATCAAATGCGATCCGAGTTTCTGGATTTGAAATCAGACCATAATGCCCTGGCGGCATATGACGCCTGGTTCAGTCATCCCTTAAACAACGCCCAGCTTATCAGCGTTTCAACGTATCATGACTGGGTGCCTGCTTTTCGCAAAATACTGTCCGAATCCGGCGGGGATCTTGAAGAATTTTACCAAAGGTGTCGCCAGCTGGCGAAAAAAGACGCAGCCGAACGGCATCGTATATTAGAAAATTATATCGGTCGCAATCGGAAGATTGAAGGTTGACGGCGAGCGGTTTTTCCACTAAAATATTTAATCATAACATGATAATTTTTTAAGGATTTCAAATTGTTTGCAAAGGATTAAGTTCTTTCGATTCATCTGCGTTTTCAAGCTGAGACCTCAGAGCGAGCACTCAAAAAACTGCGTGATCACACGGATCTAATTGCATTCAAGCGGAAAAAGTAGTTTAAGCGTTTTTATTTCCCCACTAAAGTCATATCACCATAGTCGAGGCTTGTTTTAAATGTACAACAAGTTTTTTGGATTTAAAGAAAAACCATTCAAACTGGTGCCGAACCCGGCTTACTTTTATTTGAGCAAAAGCCATGAGGAAGCGCTGGCCCATCTGAATTACGCCATCTCCCAGGGAGACGGTTTCGTGGAAATTACCGGCGAGGTTGGAACCGGCAAAACCACCCTTTGCCGCGCCTTTCTTGAAAGCTTAAACGGCATCGTTGAAGCGGCCTATATTTTCAACCCCAAACTGGGCCCCAAACAACTCCTGCGAACAATCAATCAAGAGTTTGGGATCAAATCAGCGGGGGATGACACCAAAGAGCTGATTGATACCTTGAATGCCTTTCTCATGCAAAAGAAGGCCAGCGGGAAAAAAGTCATCCTGCTGATTGATGAAGCCCAAAATTTAAATCGAAACGTTTTGGAGCAACTGCGCTTGCTCTCCAATCTGGAAACGAATCGGGATAAACTTTTGCAGATTGTTTTGGTGGGTCAGCCGGAGCTGTCCGCAATGCTAAATTCCCATGATCTCAGGCAGCTGGGACAGAGAATAACATTGAGTTATCAGCTGGGTCCCTTAACATTTAATGAATCCAAAGAATATATCCAGTACCGCATCGGTATCGCTGCGCAAAAGACAGCCATCAAATTTGATCGATCTGCATATCGCCGAATTTATAAATACTCAAAGGGCATCCCGCGATTAATTAATATTGTTTGCGACCGGGCACTTTTAACCGCATTTGTTTTAAATCAGGTTAAAATTACAGCCAGCATCACCAAAACATCCATTAAAGAACTGGCCAGCCGGGGACAGACCAAAAACTACGGGCTTTCGAACAGCACATGGGTGTTAATGGGCCTGTCCTTTTTAAGTATTTTGTTCCTGGGCGCCGTACTCTATCAACCCATCATCGAAAAAATAACCGCCATACTGGCCGCCCCCGCCGATCAGAAAACGGAACATATTTCCCAAACAGAAAAAATCGACTCGCAACCTCAAATTTTATCACAACCACAAGAATCGGCCGATCAAAGCAGGTCGGTGGCGGCACCGCAGATAAAAAACAGTTTGCCGGGGACCAGTTTGGCCGCTTACCTGATGAATATGGACGGACGAAGCTCTCGCCATCCTGCGCTGATGCATGCAATGAATCTGTGGAAAACAAACACCGAATTTACACCCTATCTGAACGATATTGATGATGATCAAACCTATTTCCGTCTCTCTGCAAAATCGAGCGGTTTGTTCATCCATCGGTTAGAAACGGATATCACTTTTCTAAAGAAATTGAATTTACCGGCCATTCTTGAATTCTATCCTCCCGGAAGCCCAAATCCGGGGTATCTCACCTTAAGTCGAATAAAAGGCGACAAAATTATTCTGCAAGGCAAGGATAAAACCGAGCGGATTGTAACGAATCTGGAAGAATTGGAATTCTACTGGTCCGGAGTCGCCTATTTACCCTGGAAAAACTTTCATTCCATTTGGGGCACAATACCGGTGCAAACTTACAAGGATTCGGTCATCACGTTGAAATTACTGCTGCAGGATCTTGGGTTTGAGAATGTCGCCATTGATGATCAATATGATGATTTCACCCAGAAAGCGGTGGAATCCATTCAAGCGAAATATGGTATTCCCGTTGATGGATATGTTGGCCCGCTTACCAAAATTGTCCTATACAAGGAAAAGGCTTCCTCTGAAATGCCAAATCTGACAAATTTGGGAGGATCGCAGGGCATTCAGCAGGCAGATTAGGGGTATGACGCGTCCACGCGACCTTGCCATCCAACAACTCTGGTGTTAGACACTACCTGCATAAAAGGATTTAGCAAGTTTGAGTACGATTTTAAAGGCGCTAAAACAGGTCGACCAAACGGCTCCGCCGGATGACATTCAATCCTGGCCTCCGGAAGTTGATACCAAAAAGACCGTAAAGACCCGAGTCGAAAATATACAGCCAAAGCGAAAGGTCTATCTGGCAATTGCTTTGGTAGTGATTATCGCGGCAGCCGGGCTGTTTGTCTACAACCAAAAAGACCTGTTGCTGGCCAGGTTTTCTCCTGGCAGGGTTTTAGAAAAAGATAAGTTGAGGTCATCCGCATCGTCAAAAAAAGGTCCGGTTCATCATGCCCAAATTAAACCATCCGCATCCAAACAAACAGCCAGATCCGCAAAAACAGACCCCCCCCCGACTATGGGAAATCAACCGGCCGGTTTGAAACAGGAGCCGAAACAGACGGGGACCGATAAACAGTTAAGACAGTTACCGAAAATACCGGTGCGCAAAAACATAATTAAGCCTCTAGATGATATGACATCCGGCCAATCACAG
>JASFGM010000123.1:0-7275 GCA_050123755.1 Desulfobacterales bacterium | reverse complement strand
CAGGTTGTTCATTATCTGTTGCGCGATTGAAGGGTCCAGCGACAGAAAGCTTCCCTGATCGGTTTGCTGCAATGCCCCAGAAATGGCTGATTCGACGCTGTGTCCCAGGGTGATGGCTACAATTTTATCTTCAGCGCTTAGATGCATCTTGGTTATGGTACGTGCCAATACCTGTCGCACGCGTTCGGTTAATATATCCAGATCCTTGGTTACGGGGGCCCAGTCGGCCAGCGCTTCTAAAATTGCCAACAGATCTCGAATGGGAACCTGTTCCTTCAGCAGATTTTGCAGTACTTTAACCACGCCTCCCAAGGGTAATAAATTGGGAATCAATTCTTCGACAACTTTAGGATGGGTTTCTTTTAAGGTATCCAATAATTGTTGGACATCCTGCCGACCTAACAATTCGTGGCAATGCTTTTTAACGATTTCAGACAGATGCGTCGTCATTACGGTTGCCAGATCCACTACCGTAAACCCCTTGGCCAGCGCATTTTCTTTGGCATCCTCCTTTATCCACAGTGCCGGCAACCCATAGGTGGGCTCTTGGGTCGGAATGCCGTCTATTTCATCTTCAGCAGTGCCTGGATTCATCGCCAGATAGTAATTGGTCATCAGTTCCCCTTTAGCGACTTCATTACCCTTAAGCAAGATGTTGTATTCAGCGGGCTTCAGCTGCATATTATCCTGGATATGAACCGGTGCAACGATGATGCCAACCTCGCGCGCGATCTGTCTGCGAAGTGATTTGATTCGATCCAACAATTGCCCGTCCTGCTCGATGTCCACCAAAGGGATAAGCCCGTATCCAACTTCGATTGCCAGCGTATCTAACGGCGGCAGGGCCTCAAACTGGTCGGCAGGGATGACTTGTTCTTCCTGCATTCTTTGCTCTTCTTCCGCCCGGGCCGTTTCTTTGATGGATTGAAAAACAACGTAAGCCAATCCAGCGGACAGACCCGCCAGGACCATAAAAGGCATCGTCGGAAGCCCGGGTACCAGACCAAATCCAAAAAGAACCCCGGACGCAACGGCAATGGCCTTGGGTTGAACCAAAATTTGAGCTGTAATTTCTTCTCCCAGACTTGATTCCGCACCGGCCCGGGTCACAATCACGCCGGCTGCAGTAGACACGATTAGGGCCGGCACCTGGGTGACCAGGCCGTCCCCGATCGTCAGCAAAGTATAATTTTGAGCGGCGTGCCCAAAACTCATGCCGTTTTGGAAAACACCAATGGCAAGCCCCCCGATAATGTTAATTAAAGTGATGACGATTCCGGCGATGGCATCGCCCCGCACAAATTTATTGGCACCATCCATCGCCCCGTAATACTCAGCCTCCAGGGAAATCAGTTCGCGCCGATGGCGGGCTTCCTGCTCGTTAATCATACCCGCATTTAAGTCCGCATCGATGCTCATTTGTTTGCCGGGCATGGCATCCAGTGTGAATCGTGCCGCCACTTCAGCAATTCGTCCGGCCCCTTTGGTAATTACCATAAAATTAATGGCCACCAGGATTAGAAACACGATAATTCCCACCAAATAATTGCCACCCACTACAAACCCGCCGAAAGCCATTATGACCTTGCCCGCGGCCATTGTGCCTTCATTGCCATGCAGCAAAATGATGCGGGTGGAGGCGACATTCAGCGACAATCTAAACAACGTGCCCAATAGCAGAATTGAAGGAAACGCAGATAATTCCAAGGGCCGCTGTACATACATACTGGCCAAAAGAATTATCAGGGACAATGTGATGTTGAATGATAGAAGTAAATCGAGCAGAAAAGTCGGCAGCGGCATTACCATAAAGACCAGAATGCTCACCACTGCCAGGGCCATGATGACATCGCTGTTTTTAGCGATATATGGAAGTTGTCCTGTAATTTGGGTCTGATGCGCCAAAGCGATTTCCTTGTTAGGCTGTCTGATACATTCCTCTGAGTCGATAGACATACGCCAAAATTTCGGCGACCGCCCGATAGAGCTCTACCGGAATAAATTCGCCGATTTCCACTATTTTAAACAACGTCTGGGCCAGCGGTTTGTCTTCGATAATCGGCACCTGATGCTCATTCGCAATCTCTTTGATACGTTCGGCAATATGGCCGGCACCCTTGGCAATTACAGTCGGCGCCATCATCTCATTGGCCTCAAATTTAAGCGCTACGGCCAGATGGACGGGGTTGGTGATGACAACATCCGCCTCGGGAACGGCTTCCATCATCCGGTGTGCCGCCATTTCAAGTTGTGCTTTCCGAATTCTGCTTTTGACCTTCGGATCTCCTTCGACTTGCTTGCGTTCATCTTTTACTTCCTGTTTGGTCATCTTAATGCTTTGCTCAAATTGCCAGCGCTGATAGATGTAATCCAAAGACGCCAGAATGATCAGTGCCAGACAAACAAAAAAAAGAATTTTAAATGCCACCCGAGCGATAAAAAGGAGAATTTCGCCAACCCCCTGCTGCATCAGGGGGGGGAATCCCCTCATTTCCGCTTTGATAAGTCCATAAGAAATACCGCCGATAATAAGGAGCTTCATAATGGACTTGGCAAGTTCCACCAGCGATCTTAAGGAAACCAACTTTTTCAATCCGGCGATCGGATTGATCTTTGTCAGTTTGGGTCTCAAGGGTTCGCTATGCATCTCAAATCCCACTTGACCGATGTTTCCGGCTATACCGGCAATCAGGATGGGCACGAAAAAGGGTAACAAAATCGAAAATAGCCTCTTACAAATATCCACGGAAAAGGTACTGACATCGGTCACGGTGTTGAGCCGCAAAGTGTCAAGTTCTTGATAGACGCCGCCGATAAACTCAGAGATGTTCCAGAACATCCACGATCCGGCAAAATAAAAAAACCCCAAGGCAGTCATTAATATCAAAACAGACGGGATCTCTCTGCTCTGGGCAACCTGCCCTTTTTGCCTTGACTTCTGCCTTCTTTTCGGGGTTGCCTTTTCGGTTCGTTCCTGCCCACTGCTTTCCGGCATGTATTACCTCAAATCCAAGCTATGAAGCTGCTTTTATAAGCAGCATGATCGTATCGCCCAGCTGGCTGAACATTAATTTCAGAAATGATGAAAAATAGGGTAAACAAAAGCCAATAAATATTAGACCCACTGCTATTTTTAAGGGCATCGCCACAAAAAATACGTTCATCTGCGGTACCGTGCGCGCGATCAGCCCAAACGCAATGCTGGTGAGCAACAATACGGCGATGATCGGTGCACCCAATTTAATCGCAATGACAAACATATTCCCCGCTATACCGACAAGCTGCTCTATCAGCGAACCGCTGATTCTAAAACCAAAGGGCGGCACCAGCTGATAGCTATCCGCCAGCGCCTGTATAAACCGATGGTGGGCATTTATGGTGATAAAAATTAATAAAGCAAATAACTCATTGAATTGGCCTAAAAGCGGCATCTGCCGATTCGTGGATGGATCCATAACCCTGGCAAGCGCCATACCCATCTGATAGCCGGCTAATTGCCCGGCCAGTTGCAGACCGGCAAAAATAAAATTCACCGCCAGACCAATGCTGATTCCCAGCAAGATTTCCCCAAAGATCCCGATGGCAAGGGGCATGAAACCGGTAATTGCCGGGAAACTCTCTAAATTTAAGATTGGAAACAAAACCATGCTGGTTGCCAGCGCCAATCCAGCCTTGATTAAAACCGGTATGCTCTTGCTCTTGAAAATCGGCATGGTCATCAAAATCGAACCGACGCGAAAAAAAATAAGAAAAAACATCTGCAACTGCGGCAATGGAATCGAAACCGATATCATTATTAAGCACCGATCCTACCAAGCTCGGCTTTCAGCCAATATTAACGAATATAAATAACAATGTTGGTAAACAGATTTTGGGTAAACGTTACCATCTTCTGTACCATCCACGGCAAAAAGAATAACAGCGCACAGGCGACTGCCAGCATCTTGGGAATAAAGGTCATCGTCATCTCATTGATGGATGTAACGGACTGAAATATGCTCACAAGCAATCCAACCAGTAAGCCCGCCAGTAGCATCGGAGCTGCCAGCGAGATGGCTGTTTTGATGGCTTCAAAAAAAAATCCGGTCAAAAATTCAGGCGTCATACAAAGCTCCTGACCAATGAACCCACCAGTAAATTCCACCCGTCGGCCAGTACAAATAGCATCAACTTAAACGGCAAAGATATCATGATCGGTGGCAGCATCATCATGCCCATTGAAAGCAAAACACTGGCCACCACCATGTCAATTATCAGAAACGGCACATAGAGCAGCAAACCGATCTGAAAGGCGGTTTTGACTTCACTGATAATAAAAGAGGGAATTAGAACTGAGATCGGAATATCATCGACATCTTTGGGCCGCTCGATTTTGGCAATCTCGACGAATAGGGTTAGATCCTTTTCGCGGGTCTGCTTAAACATAAATTTCCGTAGAGGTTCAGCCGCATTTTGAAACGCCTGCTGCTGACCGATTTGGTCGTCTAAAAAAGGCTGCAATGCATTTTGGTTTATATTGTGCCATACCGGCGTCATGATAAAAAATGTTAGAAATAATGCCAGCCCGATGAGCACTTGATTCGGAGGCGCCTGCATCGTTCCCAGTGCCCGGCGAAGCAGCGACAGCACAATGACGATCCGCGTAAATGAGGTCAGCATGATCAAAATGGCCGGTGCCAGGGAAAGGATCGTCATCAACAGAAAGATCTGCAGAACGACCGCCACTTTGCCGGGATCTTTGGTTTCGTCCATGCCGATGGTGATAAAGGGGGCAGCGGTCTCCGGCGCTGCCGCAGCGCTGCTCTGGGGTGCTAACAGGACTGCACCCAAACCGATTCCGAAAACCCCCACCAGAAGCAAAACAGCATGCGCACAAACGATGCGTTTGTCTTTACGATAAGCGCCGCACTTACGGTATTTTGGATTTGATTTGGGTTCGGATCGGCCGTGCATATGCAGTTGCCTCAGCATTGTTCTCCGCGGTTGGACGCCAGGAATCGGCTCTTGATTTTATTTAAGTGATCGGCAAAAGACGGCGCGCTGAGCCCGGTTTCTTCATTTTGGATTTGGTCAAGGATGTCCTTGTCCTCAATTTGGGTCAGCAGGCGAATCGAATCACCCGAAATTCCGATGACCAGAAGGGCACCGGGGACGTGTACCAGAGAGATGCTTTTTTTGACACCCATATACTGATTGGCCATCACGCGAATCATTTTATCATGGGTGCGGCCGGCGTCTTTGCGCATAAGCCGCTTCGTTAAGAAAAAGAAAAATCCCAACCCTCCCAAGACAAGCGCCAGGGCGGCCAGCATTTTTAAAGCCGTGGAAAGCATATCCGGCGTTGCATTCATTTCAACCTCTCAATACGCTCGACGGGGCTGATAATTTCGGTCAAACGGACGCCATATTTTTCGTTGACCACGACGACCTCACCTCTGGCCACCAGCTTCTGATTTGCCAGTATTTCTAAAGTTTCCCCGGCCAGCTTGGAAAGCTCGACCACAGAGCCCTGCCCCAGCTTAAGCAGCTCATTGATCAGCATCTTGGTTCGGCCCAGTTCAACCGAAATTTCCAGAGGGATATCCAGGAGGAAATCCATGTTTGCGGAGGACTTGGTAGCGGCTTCAACATCAGGCTTTAACCGACCCGGGTCCTTTAGTTCTTTATCCGCCGGCGGGTTATCGTCCGCGCTTTCAACCTCAGATGCTTTGACATCTTGTTTTTGTTTTTCTTTATCATCAGCAACCATCGTTAATTTTTGCCTCCATTGGTATTTAACAATTTCACGATTTCAACGGCACGGTTTCCTTTAATTATTCCCGGATACCCCTGGTATTTTGGGACTTGATCTACACTGATGGAAATGGGGTCATCCGGACCGGCTTTCAGCTTGATGACATCTTCGACTTGAAGATTTAATAAGTCCCGAACAGTTTGGGTGGTTTTTCCCAATTCAGCAATTACGGTAACCGTTGTATCTTTTAATAATTCCTTCAGCTGCGGAGCCCAAGTATGTTCCATATCCTTTTCCCGTAAATATTTTGGTGACAGTCTTTCTTTAATCGGTTCCATCATCAGGTAAGGAATGGCGATATGAAAATTACCGGAGAATTCCGGGCCCTTTATGACAAAAACGATAACCAGCATAATGTCATTTGGCGGAACCAATTGGACAAATTCCGGCTTCGTTTCCGTCTTTTTCAATGTCATATTTATGAGGTAAACACTTGACCAGGCCTTTTCGAATTTAGTTAAAATTTCGCTGGCAAACTTTTTGATCATCCGTAATTCAATTTGGGTAAATTCGCGCACGCGGGTAGCGGGTTTTCCATCGCCGCCAAACATACAATCGATTAGAGAGAAGACAAGATTGGGCTCGATGCACAACAGGGCCTTACCGACCAGGGGCTCCATACTGAACGAAGAGAAGTTTGTCGGACTTGAAAAGGCGCTGATGAATTCATTGTATTTAACCATTTCGGTTGAAACAAACTCGATGAAAATGGATCCCTGCAGAGAAGATGACAGGGTATCCTGCATCAACCGGGTGAACTTATCATAAACTTCTTCCAGGGCAGAAAATTGATCCCGCAGCATTGTATTTTGCGACATCAGATTGTAGGGTGCCGCTTCGACATCTTTCTTCGCTTCTTGATCGAGATCAACATCGCCTCTTTCCATGGCGGAAAGCAGCGCATCAATTTCTTCTTGTGTGAGTATTTGATTGGACATAGAACAATCGTTTATTGAACGACAAATTCGGTAAAAAAGATATCGGTAATCACGTTTTCCGGGAACAGGCTGTTGATTTTGCTGATAATTTCATCTCGCAATGCGGTCTTGCCTTCCATGCTGGAAATGTCAGCAAAGCGCTTGGAGGGCAGTAGCATTAAAATACGGTCTCTTACCTGGGGCAGCCGTTCGCTGAGTTTTCGAGTATCGGTCGCCGCCGCCAGCTCAAGATCCATGGTCACTCTTAAATAACGGTTGCGTTCCTGGTCAGCGAGATTGACGATGAATGTGTCCAGGGGAAAAAGCGTTCCCGGTGCCGCGGTCTGATCCTGTTGGTCCTCAACGGCCGCATTGGCCTGGATATTTAGATCTGATAGCTTATTCCACATCATGAAAAAGCCGCCTGCCAAGCCTAACGTTACGACTAATAAAACCGCCACAATTAGAAATATTAATTTATTTGACATTTTCCTCTTTGTCCTCCGTTAATAAAAGGATTTCAACCCGCCTATTTTTGGCTCGGTTGGACGCTGTGTCATTGCC
>JASFGM010000122.1:0-7284 GCA_050123755.1 Desulfobacterales bacterium | reverse complement strand
CCCTTTAGATTGCCGCCTTTTATGACCAAACCTTCTTCAGTCGTTCGTATGTCCGCGCCCATAGCCTGGAGGAAATGAACCACTTGTTTGTCGCCCTGGGTATCATTCATATCAAGACCCCTGAGGGTGACATCGGAATTGGTGATTGCAGCAGCGCAGAGAAAAAAAGTGGCCGTTGAAAAATCCCCCGGAATCTGTTCTTTAAAAGGGCGGTAACGCTGGCCTCCCGGAATGAAGTATGAAGCAAAGCCGTCCCTTTCATACTTAATACCTTGTTTATCAAGCCAATTCAGCGTCATTTCGACATAGGGTTTTTCTTGCGGGTTTTCCACGACGAGTTCGGTGTCACCTTCGCCCCTAGGGCAATTCAGAAGCAGGGCTGAAGTGTAGATGGAAGTCCGCCCCTCAACTTTGGTGCGGCCGCCTCTTAATTTTCCTCTTATCACAATTGGCGGGAACCCATTGTCCCGGGTTGAGAAAACAGATGCACCTAAGTTATTCAGCTCATCGATAAGAGGTTGAAGCGGACGCTGCCTGATCTGAGCATCTCCTGTCAGGACCGAATACCCGTCCACGGTTGCCGCTAATCCCATAAAAAAATTGGCCGAGGTGCCTGAGTTGCCTGCATCGAGTACATCATCGGGCACCTTCGGATGATTTCCCACACCTTCGATTAACCAGTTTTCAGCCTGCTTCACCGTAGCCCCGAAGGCTTGGGCACAGTGCACGGCTGCTTGCGTATCCAATGCATCCAGGGGTTTGATGAGTTCGGAAGAGCCCTCTGCCAGGCCGCCGATAAAGACGGCGCGAATGGTGTGCGATTTCGATGCCGGAATATCAATTTCCCCGGATAAATCCGAACGGTTAACCACTAACCGCATGCTGCTTTATCCTTTCAATTTTAAACTACCCCTTTTGGGTTAAAAGCCAATTGGCTGTAATTTTTACTTTATGAACCGTTTGAATGGTACAGAATTCATTTTTCGGCAGATATTAATTACCCTGGAACGGTATCTACAACCGGCTTCTCTTCGCGCTGCCAGGGGAGCAGCTTTCGTTCAAGCGTCTGCAGCCCAAAAGTAGTTAAAACGCCCAGAACCATGATAATAATCAGCCCGGCAAACATGTTTTCTACGATCATAATCTCCCAGTAGTACCACGTGATATACCCGACGCCCTTTTCCCCTCGCAAGAATTCGATGGCCACCACCAGAACCAAACCCACGCCCAAACCCAGCCGCAATCCTGCAAAAATAAACGGCAATGCGGCCGGGATAATTACATGCCGAAACAATTGCACCGGATTGGCACCAAAATTCCTGCCCGCTTCCAGGAAAATAGGATCAATATCGCGTACGCCTACCATGGTGTTGACCAGGGCTAAAAAAAAGACACCGATGGCTACGGTGACGATTTGATAGGTTTCTCCAAAGGGATCGAAAATAAGCATCATCAACGGGAGAATGGTTATCTTGGGAACCACATAGGTGGCGGATATCACCGGGTCCAGCATGGTTCTGACGATGCGGCTCATTCCCATGAATACTCCCACAATAATACCCGGTATGGCTCCCACCACAAACCCTGTCAGGAGTCTTAAAACGGTGGCGATGACATGGCTTTCAATGAAAAGGCTTTTAACACCTTCCAATCCCTCTTTCAAAAACACCGAGGGAATCAGCCATGGACGCCCCAATAAGCTTGTTTTCGTAAAGGGATCGTAATTGACGGTCAGGTTCCATATAGCGACCAAAATCCGGGTGGGAGGGGGAAACCATTGTTCATTGAGGATCCCCGTTCTCACCAGTGCCTCCCATGACCCGAGCAAAATGAATGGAAAAGAGATGGCAACCGTTTTTTCAAAGATAGAGGTCCTTTGGGCAGGAATCAAAAGGCTGGTTTGTTTGAACACCAAAACGACGATAACAAAATCCACCAGGAGGATGCCGATCCATACCTTCGGGAAAAGTCCGGTGACTGAAAAAAAGACATTCCACACCAAAAGGAAAGCCAGGAGTAAAAGTATCTTGTGCGTTTCTTTCAGTTCACTAATTTTCATTATTGGCTCTCCAAAGCTTGTTTGACTTCGCTTTCAAGGGACTTCCAGATCGTATAACGGAGTTCGCCGAAGGCGGCCGAGCGTGTTAATTGAATGTCTCGTGGTCGCGGAAATTCAACGTTAAAAGACGTCTTGTTGGTACCCGGGTGGGCGGTCATCAAAACAATGCGATCACCGAGCAGGATGGACTCTTCGATGCCGTGGGTGATGTACACGACTGTCTTTTGATCCGCTTCCCAAATTCGAATAAGTTCCTGCTGCAGAACAGTTCGAGTTTGTGCATCCAAAGCACCCAGGGGTTCATCCATGAGAAGGACCTCCGGGTCGTTGGCAAAGGCTCTAGCGATGCTGACCCGCTGTTTCATACCGCCGGATAGTTGATGCGGGTAGCTGTTGGCGAACTTTAACAGCCCAACCCGGTTGATCCACTCCATGGCGATTTCTTCGCGTTCCTTTTTGGGAACGCCCCGCATCTGGAGTCCAAAAGCAACATTGTCTTTGACGATCTTCCATGGGAAGATGGCATATTCTTGAAAAATAATATTGTTGATGGGCTTGTTTGCGCCTTTATCGCCTTCTATAATTTGAACGGTTCCCGACGTGGGGGGGATGAGTCCGGCCAGGATTCGCAAAAAGGTTGATTTGCCGCATCCTGAAGGACCGATGATACACAGAAACTCGCCTTCTTCTACCTCAAGATTGAAATCCTTCAAGGCCTGAACCGGACCCCTGGCAGAAGGAAAGATTTTATTGACATTCTCTGCAACAATTTTTAGTGCCATAAAGCACAACTAAGGCTATGCGACGTTGGTAAAGGTCTCTCTGCGGCGAAATGAACGCTTGATCAGCAACCTGAAGCCGTCAATCCATCAGCAGAAGGATCACAGAGAGAACCCCATTCACCAATTTCTTTATAATGACGAAACAGAAAACCGTGCTTTCTCTATTGCGTGGCCTCCGTCACCGGAGGAATCATTTTTGCCTGACCCAGAACGGACACGGCGTATTGCTGGAATGCCGGGTCCGCGACCTTGCTTTTGTCAATGGGTGTGGAATAGGTCAACCTTCCGTTTTTCATGTGGGTTCGTTCAATATCGGCAAGGCTTTCCATCTTGACTTTAAGATTGGGGTCGTAGAGCATGGGCCGGCCTTTGCGGATGGCTTCCTCCGAGGCCTTCTGGTATTTCATATAGGCAGCCATGTTTTCAGAATCCAGGAATTTATCCCCTTGCAACGCCCTTGATCCCTTCAGCAGCGCAACCATAAATTTTTTGGCGACCGCGGGTCGTTCCTGGGCGAACTTGCCCGAATATACGAAAACCACGGTCATGGCGCCAGGCGTCATATCCTTTACCAGGGGCACCCCGTATTTTTGCTTGATGATATCATAAGCATAGGGAGAACCGGTAAGGGCGGCATCAATGGCCTTGGATTGAAGCGCAGCCTTCATATCGGGATTTCCGATCTTCGACATCTTGACATCCATGACCGATAATCCGCCGCTTTCAAGGGCCTTTGACACCAGATATTCTCCACCACCGCCCGGTCCGCCTGCCATGGCGACACGCATTCCCTTTAAATCTTTTGCACTTTTGACTTTGCCGCTGTCCCACAGGTCTTTGCGAACAACCAGCATGGTGGGATCGTTCTTTTCCTGTTTGAGGCCGGCTGAAGCGACAATTCTGATGTCCATACCTTTGGAAAAAGCATTCCAGGCCGAAGCAACAACGGCGATGGCGCCGACAGAAACCTTGCCTTCCGCAAGGAAAGCCATGCAGGCCGTACCCGACTTTACGCGAGTGAACTGAGCATCGATACCCTGTTCAGCAAAATAACCCCTGGCTGCAGCTACATAGATCGGAGCAAAGTGCATCACCGGCACGTAGGCGATTCTTACGACTTCTTTTTTCTCTGCGGCCCCACTCATAGATGCAAAGCCAATAATGAGCAAAATCGACAGTGCCAAAATAATTAATCTTTTCATCATTCCCTCTCCTTAAGTTAAGGTTAAAAAACGCTTTCCCCGGTGATTTTGATGTAAATGTCTATTGTTTAGACACCCTGTCTATCCTAAAAACATGCCCTGTTTTGTTTGTCAAGAAAAAATTTCGATAACGATCGATATACAGGAATGGTTTTCAAATCTAAGAATAACGAAATTCGTTTTCCCTTGACAGGCGTGACATTTTGTCTGATATGGTTTCACTTGAAAGCGAACTCAATGACTAAAGCTTAGGTTTTTTATCATGCCGAAAGCTAGGCGCTGCGATGGCAGTGAGCGGTCAGCCTTTTTCTTTCCAGGATTCTATGATGTATTCGAGCGGATTGGCGCAGATATCCAAAAAGAGACTTAATTACTGATCGTAAAGCAGCAAAGATGGCTGAGAAAAAAATACTGGAGAAGTTGGCGGAATTTGCAGTCGGCCTTTGCATTCAGGAGATACCGCCGAAGGTTCGCAGGCAAGCAAATCGATGCATTCTCGATCTCATCGGCTGCATTTACGGGGCCCTCAGTGTCGATGCAAATCGCAGTTTGCTGGACCTTGCCCTAAAAGCCAACCCCAAGCCGGAGGCCACGGTTTGGGGAACGGGACAAAAGGCCGGAATGGCCGAAGCTGCGATGGCTCATGGCTGTCTCGGATATCATCTCGAATATGATGACGGCATTTCTCTTGGCGCCCATTGGGGCAGCGAAACCATACCCGCTATCCTGGCGGCAACCGAGTGCTACAAACGTGGCGGAGAAGAATTTATCACTGCGATCGTTATTGCCTATGAGGTTGGAAACCGTATCAGCAGGGCTTTTTCGAGCGATATGCTGGCCAGAGGAATCCACTTTCCATGTGCCATGGGTGCATTTGGGGCTGCGGCGGGAGTGGCTCGAGTTATGGGGTTAACGGCGGCTGAAACCGCAAGTTGCCTGGGCAATGCATGTCTTTCACCGCTGGCGCCATACGGGCCCGCCTTTGCCGGAGCCCCTATTAAAGATGCCTATTCGGGATGGCCTAATGCGTTGGGAATCCACATGGTGCGGTTGGCGCAAGCTGGCTGGGGCGGTCCTTCCGATCTTCTAGAAGGTCCGGAGGGTTTCGGGCATGCCCTTGGTTGGCGCGGTTCAGGCCGGGATCTGCGCGATCATATTCTAGAGGGTCTTGGGTCGGATTTTGAAATCATGAAAACCTATTTCAAACCCTATCCCTGCTGCCGATGGTTGCATGCACCCGTACAGGCTATTTTGGATATGAAAGCGCAGGAAGGCTGGGATGGGAGGGATATAGACGCCATCCACGTCGACACCCCGGATTTTATGACGATGTATGCTAAAAAAGGGTCCTTCCAGCATGCGGTTAAGGCAAGATACAGCCTGCCCTATGCTGCAGCCGCTTCGGCATTATGGGGTCATTTGGGGATTGAAGCGTTTGAAGCATCCCAAAGGCTTGATCCCGAATTGATGCGCCTTGCTGATCGCGTGTCCGTAAGCCAAGACCCGGTGTTGGACAAGGCGTTTCCCGCGAAATTCGAAACCCGCGTTACCATATCCCTGGAAAATGGAACAAAAGTGGAAAAACAGTGCGGTTTGCCCTGGGGACCCGACAATCCGCCGGGCGATGTAGAATTGGCTCGGAAGTTTTCTCAGCTGGCCGGAAAAGTATTGGAAACTGAACAGATTCAATCCTTCCTAAAATTATTTCAGGCCGGCATCGAAACCGGTGAAACCTTATTGGAGCTGTTGCGACTGCTTTCCCGGAGACTGTCGCCTTAAAATTATCCGATCGAGTTTCCTTCGATACGGAACCTGCCCCCAACGACAGTAGCGTACCAAGATTTTCCTTGACAGAGCAAAATCAGCATGTTTTAAAACAAAAATAGACATAGCGTCTATTTTTAAGCTCTTTTAGAGTTTAATTCCCCGCAGCTTGCCGCGGGGAGGTTCATTAAATGCAAGCATTTTATATTGATAATTAAATAACCAGAAAATTGGAGGTTGTTACAGCGATGGAGGATTTAAAAGGCAAAGTCTCTATTATCACCGGTGGGGCGATGGGTATCGGCAAAGAAGTCGCTCTGCGTTTGGCAAGGGATGGCAGTCATATCGTCGTTGTTGATATGGACGAAAACGCTGCCCAGGGCACGCTAGAGGACATTGAAGCATTAGGCCGCCAAGCGCTTTTTTGCCGGGTTGATGTCAGCGACTGGAATCAGGTGAAAACCATGGTGGATCAAACCCTGGAGACCTTCCAGCGCGTGGATATTTTGGTTTGCAGTGCCGGTATTACCGGTCCTTTAAACGCGCCTGTTCATACATACGATCTGGAAGAGTGGAATCGAGTTGTGGCGGTAAATATGACCGGGATTTTCCTTTGCTGCAAGGCTGTTCTGGCCCCCATGTTGGAACAACAGTCCGGCCGGATTGTGAATATCGCCAGCATAGCGGCAAAAGACGGCAATCCGGGCATGTGTGGATATGTGGCTTCCAAAGGTGCCGTCATTGCCTTTACGAAGGGTTTGGCAAAAGAAGTCGTCCAAGACGGCATTATTGTCAACTGTATCGCCCCCACGGTCATAGAAAGTCGTTTCCTGGAAATTATGGGTGCCGAAGTGCAAGCGACCCTGCTGGCGAAGATACCGATGGGTCGTTTTGGAAAAACTTCCGAAGTGGCGGCATTGGTCAAGTTTCTGGTTTCAGACGAGTGTAGTTTCTCTACAGGGTTTTGCCACGACATCAGCGGGGGCAGAGCAGTTTACTGATATGTTTTTAAATAATAGCATTCATCAAATATGGTTATGAGGAGTTGCGCAACGTGGAGGCAAAACGACGCTACCCATATCTTTTTCGTCCCGGTCGGATAGGCACCCTTGAGGTTCCCAATCGCATTGTCATGGCCCCGATGGCAACGAACTATGCGAGTGAGACCGGCGGATTGACCGATACGCTGATCGATTTTTATGAGCGCCGGGCCAAAGGGGGAACCGGGCTGATTATTGCGGAACACTGTTGCGTCGATTTTCCTTGCGGCAAGGGCGGAGCGGTACATTTGCGCTTGGATGATGATCGCTTTATTCCGGGTATCAGCCGACTCGTTGAGGCGGTTCACTATTACGGCAGCAAGCTTGCCATCCAAATCAACCATAGCGGTCCTGCCGGTGTGCCGGCCAAGACCGAAGGCCTGGGGCCGGTAGGCGCCTCGAATATCAACTATGCGCCTGACCTTGCGATTCCCCGC
>JASFGM010000121.1:0-7311 GCA_050123755.1 Desulfobacterales bacterium | reverse complement strand
CGCCAGGGTAAAGGAAATTATTTCCTCAGACACATATGATGTGGTTGTATTGGATGAAGCCAACATTGCAGTGAAGTTCAAACTTTTTTCAGAGCAGGATCTTCTGGATATCATTGATGCAAAATCAAAAAAAATAGAGCTTGTTATAACCGGGCGGGACGCAGCCCCAAAAATTATTGAAAAGGCAGATCTGGTTACGCAGATGAACGCTGTAAAGCACTATTTCCAAAATGGAGTGGAAGCCAGAGTGGGCATCGAGAAATAGAAATGGTGAGCATGTATCCTTCATTAGCCAGATCGTATAAAGGGATTTTTCCCTTCAAACTCGGCACGACCTCGTTTATATATCCGGATCACTACATCCCCAATGTAAAAACGCTGGGGCCCTATCTGGATGAAATTGAGTTGCTGCTATTTGAAAGTTTGCCTGCCGATGCACTGCCCTCAAAAGCGGTTATAGCGGAACTTTCCCATCTGGCCCGCGAATACGACCTGGCTTACAATATTCACCTGCCGACCGATGTGTCCATCAGTGCTGCGCAGCCTGAAAAACAGCAACAGGCGGTCAATACGGTTTTGAGCGTTATCGATCGCGTCTCCCCGCTTTACCCCACAGCTTATTCGCTGCATATTCCCTATAGCCAAAAATCATTTGACCCGGATTCTGTAAAGCGTTGGCAGCGCTGTGTGTTTAAAAATCTCGAAAAAATCCTGGCCGGCGGTATCGCGGCGGAATCCATTGCGGTAGAAACCTTAGATTATCGATTTGATCTGCTGGATGGCATTATTGCCGATTTTGATCTAAGCGTTTGTCTGGACCTCGGGCATCTGAGCGTGCACGGTTATGACCTAAACGCCCTGTTCAACAAATACGCTGATAGAACCTCCATTATTCACCTTCACGGCGTTAAAAACGGACACGACCATTTGGCCTTGAACAAATTGTCGGATGAATCTATCGCACCGGTTCTGGAAATATTAAACCGATATACGGGAAGCATATCGATTGAAGTCTTCTCATTTGATGACCTGAAGACTTCGCTGGAATTCCTGGATAATCACTGGTAAGCGGAAGCGTTACCTCTGACTTCAAAATCAATCTGGTTGAATAGGGTGTCGTATTCATCAATGACCGCCGCGGCCACGTTTGACCAGCCAAACTTGAGAACCGACGCGCGAATCATGTCGGCGGACAATTTCTTTGCGCCGGATCCGGTTATAAAAGTTTCGATCGCCTGCGCCAGTGAGCGGGGATTGGCATGGCTGACAATTTGCCCGGTTTGCCCATCCTGCACAATGCTGCGCATGGCACCTGCTTCGGTGGCCACCACCGGCGTCCCGCAGGCCAGGGACTCGAGCCCGACCAGTCCAAAGCTTTCATAGTAAGACGGTACCACCAAAACATCCGCAGCGCTGTAATAGGGAGGCAGATTTTCTTGCTCGATGCGGCCGATAAAGGACACTGCATTTTGAATGCCTAATTTGCGTGTCATCTTTTGCAGGTTTTGATACTCGATCGTATCGGGTCCATCACCGCCAATGATGACCAGCCGAAGCCGCGGAATGTGTTGGAGATGGGCGGCGGCCTCAAGCAGCCGATCAATCCCTTTGATGGGATCGAATCTGCCGACATACAATAAAATTGACTCATCATCAGCAAACCCCAAACGTTGTCTGGCCGCCGCCCGCTCCATGGGTTGGAAAAGATCCAGATTGACGCCGCAGGGAACGACACAGATTTTTTCATCCAGCGTGTTATAGTAGGTCATCAGATTTTCTTTTTCCCTGTCGGTGGGGGCCAGAATACGCTGACAGGTTTTCGTTAACTTCTTTTCAGCGGCAATGCGCAGATCGGGTTCCTGTTCTGCCAATCCGGCAATGTTTTTCATTATTCCCAGGGTATGAAACATAACAATGTGAGGAATATCCCAGCGATCCTGCACCCAGCTGCCCAGACGCCCGGACAGCCAGTAATGGCTGTGAATCAAATCATAGTGCAGGTTTTCCTGCTGTTTGAATCGTTCAAGTGCTCTTAAAAATTCAGATAGATAGTAGTAAAGCGCCAATTTGTTGACATACCCGTTGTTGCCGGCACTCAAATGAATGAGCCGCACGTTTTCATATAAATCGATGATCTGGTTATGTTTGCTGCCGTTAAGCCGAGTGTAAATATCAACCCGATGGCCACGGGTTCCCAGCTGCCTGGCAAGTTCACGGATATACACACTCATACCGCCTGTGTTTTTAGTTCCCAGCTCACCAATCGGGCACGAATGGATGCTGAACATGGCAATCCGCAACTGATCTAATCTCAAAGGTATCCCCTCCCTTTTTCCGCTGACCCAAAGTTCAAGATTCGAATTCTTCATTACCGAAGCTCAACCCGGCATTTGTACAACTGGACCGGTTTGCCTCCCAAGCGACGTTTGTAAACCTCAGTGCCTTTCAGAAAATCGTATTTATTTTTGCCCCGCCGAATACTATCCTGTATTGTAAAGACTTTACTGAGCAATCCGACGCTCAATGAGCGATACCGATTGTCATAGCCATTATTGTAAAGATACACCGTTGAATTGTAGTCAAAACACAGCACAGCAGCAGCAGGTGTCTCATCAAGATCGAGAATAAAAAGCTTTAAAATTCGAGCCGCTGCCATTGCTTTCGCCAGGGAACGAAAAAAAGCAGCCCGTTGATCGGTCATAAAATCCGTCTTGTCCGATCGATTCAATCGAAACAGCTCTAAAAACAGCTCGATCTCCTCGCTGACTTCAGACTTACGCTCTACGACCCGAAAATTTACGCGGGCGGCCTCGTTGAGTCTCCTGAGTTTGCGCCTTATTTCATGTCGTTCCTTTCCCGTCAACTGTTTTAAAAATTCGTCCCAAGTCGCCGGCAGTTCCAGTTCCATGCTGACATCGTCCGGCTCACACAACACCTCGTAATTAAGGCGTTTTGCGGCTGTGAAAAGGTGCCTGAAGACAATTGAATCGGCACGCAAATTCCCCAGATCCAAATGGGTAATGCCCTGCTGCGCTAGATAGGGGATTAGGTGATCAAAAAACGCCTCCCCCTTTCCGGGAGCAACGATAACATCCAGATAATCGCAAAGATCGGGACTGCCGACAAGGCGCGCTTTATTCCCTTGAAAAAGAAGCGGCGCGATACCGATCAATTCATCATCATAGTGAATCGCGCAAAGGTGCGGTTCCAAGTCGGCACCGAAAGTCTGCCACCACACCTTCAACCAAGGGGGCGTAACAAAAAGGCATTCCCATTTTAATTGGTATTCAGGATTGCGCCAGTATTCTGCAAGGCGCTCGAATGTGCCCAGCGTTACCGTATATAATTTATTTGAGATCCCCAGCGTCGTACCCTTTGAGTTGAATTGGGTTTTCCAAACCGGCTGCTTCGCACCCGGTTCCACCGCGTTGTTTTCAACGATTGGGGCACTTCGCGCCCCTGTCTTTTACCGCCGATGGCGGTAAAATCCAAGCCACCCGCTTTGCGGGTGGTCGTTGACTCGGTTCTTCGTGCCCCGCATAAAACCGCGGCCAAAATTAATCGACCGGATATGGCAGTCGCTTTAAACGCATCTGAGCGCAGCTTTTTATAAAAACACGCTTAAAAAGTCAATCAGGATATAAATTCGGAAAAATGCTGATTTATCAAATTATTAGAATTACCATTACGATTTCAGTCGCCATTGCGGACCATTTTTAGTGTCTTCTATGATTGCTCCGGAACGTTCAAGACACTTTCGAACTGTATCTGCAGCTTTCCACTGTTTTTTTTGTCTGAAATTCTCCCTCAATTGGATTAGATCACCTACAAGTGGCGCAAGACAATCTTCCAGGCGCTTCGGGGCAGCGGCAAGTTCCATACCCAATAAGACGATCAGCTCCCGCAGAACCTCCCTGGCCTGTGATATGAATTCAGGATTTTCTAAATCCTGTTGCGCTTTCCATATGGTCCGATCGAGTTCAAGAAGGGCGTTGGCGGATTTCTGGGCCGCGTGGGTCTCAAGTCCATGATAAAAATCCGTTTCAAGCTGATGGATTCGGTTCCAGAAAGCAGCGCCTGCGGTCACAGTGTCCGTTTCTGAATCCTCAAGCACAGGGGATGTTTGTTTCCATTCCGTGCCGCCATCTCCGCCGCGAAGCACTTCAAGGGAAAAGCGTTCGCGCGTATCGAAAACCATTTGACTGCCCGATCGTTGCAGAGTGACCGTTCCGATCCCCTTGATGACGGCTTCATCGTTTTCAAAATCCAGGATGCAGGCGGTGTGTTCGTCCAGGCCCAAAATCGACACGTCTTGCGGCAAAAGGGAGACAAGCTGACTGAATCGGGGCAGGCCCATAAAGCAAAAGCGCGTGTCATGATTACCCCCTTCCGCATTGTTCCAGTGCGGCACCACCACAAGATTGAAGCCGAAATGCTTGAGAACATCCATGCCATCCACCCAGTGCAGCTCATGCCCGACCTTATAGATCTCATAAACCGGGAGGGTAAAACGCCCCACCGTCAGTGCGGCCGCGCTGGCAGCCACCAGGCAGCCCCCTTCCTGGATGCGGTTGATGAGGATTTCCGGTATGGACGACTGCTGCCATTGGCGCACCGCATAGGTCGGGCTTCCGGGTCCGATGAGTACAAAATCGGCTGCACGCAATAAATGGTAAGCCTGCTCGGCTTCGTAGGCTGTGATGGTTTCATGTGATTTGAAGGAAGCCACCGCTAAGGAATGCTGCACATGCGCCTGGAAATAGTCTTGGGCCTTTTTGGAAATCTGTTCAACGTTGAGCTGAAAACCGGCCGGGGTATCCAAAAAAACGGCCTTGGGCACCGCCGCCACCCGCCCCAACAATTCTTTGTGAACCTCGACCATGGTGGCGGTCAGTTCACCGGAGCCCATCAACACAATCATGCCTTTCCCAGACGGCATGGCATAAACCTTTTCTAAGTTAATTTGATTTCAGTAATATAATTAACAATTTAACTTTGGCAAACCTTAATTTATATCCAGAAAACCTTTTTTAAATGCTTCCAAAAAGTTCAAATTCGTATCAAAATCATCACTGATGTAAGAGCTGCCTTGCCTCATATCCACGGCTAATTTATAATGATCTTGTTTACCTGTTTCATCATTTAAAATTTTAAGGATGTATTCTTTAGACTCGGGTGTTGTAATGGTAGCTACATCTCTCCCCAATAACCTTGCACTCATTAGTTCATAGTCTGCAGCATCATCTTCCAAAATATCAGAATCTTCTCCATCATAAATTCTTTCAAAGTTTCCAGCTTCAATATAATTGAGCATTATAAATTTCAGATCTTTAGCATCCTTATTTCGTTCAGGATATTTATCTTTCCAAGATATTAACTTCATTGCAGCCAATCCAGCTAAAGATGCAAATCTAATTTTAAAATCATGATCAGTTCTTAATCGAACCAAGATCGAATTATTAAAAGATTCTTTAAAGCCAAGGGTGCTCATTTCTATACCTTCAAACTCTGGCCATTTAATCGTGTCTTTTGGCTTTGCAATCTGTCCAAACGGCACAATGTCAATTGGGAAATTACCTTTATAAAAAAACCTTTGAGGTTCTCTACCTTGATCGAAAGTTCCAGATCCAATGATTGCTTCTTTTAGCTGTGTGAATTTATCCCAATCTTCTAACATAACTCCCAAATCTATATCTTCAGTTGCTCGTATTATTTCTACACCGTATCCATAATGCAGAATAATATCACGCGCTACTGCACCAACAACAAAGAGCGGGATATTAAGTGAAGCTGCAATATTTGATATAGCTTCAAGAATCTCTAAAATTGGATCTTTAACCTTCCCTGATAAATCTAGTAATTTCTGTGTCATAAATCATCCCAGCAGTTTCTATGTTTCTATTATCACCCGTTGCCATAAGATCTGCGTAAACTAAAACTGGATGGACCAAATCATTATTAAATGTATTAAGTTTGAAATTCCAAAATCGGTTTAATATTTCAACATTACCATCTGGATCTTTTTTCAATTTATTTCTAAAAATCAGTTTTCCTATTGGCTGTTTTGTATAGATGGTGACAATCTCAGGCCTGAGATATTTTGTTAAAACCGCTGCGGCAACTTCGCCTCCCCAATAAGCACCAAAATCTTCAATATTAATATCCTTCCACCAATCGTAATTAATCGCCCTAAACCGTCCTCTAAATAGCTTTGGTCTCAGTTGTTCAGGATAAGCAGTCACCCAACGTTTTAATATATTGTCTTTTCCGACCAATCTCCGCCCACGTCTACCCATTTCGATAAGATTCCCCATTTTTTCTAGTTCCTTCATCACCCTATTTACAGTTCCTAGAGCAACATCAGCAGCTTTAGCAATTTTACGGAGTGGTTCATCCTCTATCCCCGGATTACACAACAACACATAAAGGACTTGTAACCCTGCAGGTCTAAATGCTCGTTGTATCTGCTCTGGGCGCGGTTCCTCGGCGAGTTTATTCCCTTTAATAAAAATATAAAGCGGGGGCTGGTTGACATAAGCGTTTCCAGCATTATCAATAAATGGGATATCCATTTCTTTTAACAATTCCGCAATTCGTGGATTAACATAACGGGTAACAAGAAGTGCCTTTTCCTGATATTTAAAAAATTCCTGAGCAACCACCCCGATAGTTGCTTTAGTTATTCCTAACTTTACTTCCACAGCAAAATCCAATTCCACGTCCCCGTATGCAATTCTCATAAAGGCATCAGGATAACCCGCTTCGTCATATTCATAATCATGAATATCAACATTTAGTCCGGTTGCTTTCTGAAAAGCATCTAATGCTTTTTCCAGGATCTTTGTTAATTTGTATTTCATATCAATATATTGTTCACTTATTTATTTAGTTCATTATTTGTGAACATACTAATTTATTATACATATGTCAATAATTTTTATTATTTTAAGTTAGTTATTATTATAATTAGCTTCCCAATTTTTATTTTTGTACAATAAATTATAATGTTCATATTTTATGAACAAATTTAAATATTGTACATTTGGAGGTAACTACCGTAAATTATTACAAAACTAAGCCAATTTAAAAACATTGGAACATTTTTTGATGATATTACAGTCAGAACATTTAGTAATTTTGTCAGAATTTGGTCACAATTAACAAAAAAGGGGTTACGGCGAAACCCGTAACCCCTCAAATTTTCATGGTAGGCACGGCGAGATTTGAACTCGCGACTTCTACCGTGTCAGGGTAGCGCTCTCCCCCTGAGCTACGTGCCTAAAGTGGTATTTTCAAGTAACACCGGCTTTT
>JASFGM010000120.1:0-7311 GCA_050123755.1 Desulfobacterales bacterium | reverse complement strand
CACACAGAATTAAAGAAAAGGAATCGAAAACCGATTATGAAGAACAGGCCAACAGAAATAATCATCCCTAAAGACCGGGCCATATTCTGGCTCGATAAGAACGGGCGCTGGCACAACGCGCATGGGGAATTTGAACATAAGAAGATCATCGACTATTTTCATTCTTCAATAAAAAGAGACGAAAATGGTTATTACCTTTCCCAGAAAAGGGAAAATGTTCAAGAGAAAGTTTATTTCCATCATGAAGACACCGCTTTGTTTGCGGTGGATTTAATTAAAGACAACGATATTACGCTGATACTGAATACCAAAAAGCAGATCAAGCTGAAGCCCAGGAACCTGTTTATACGCGATGACGATCTGTACATGCGAATGGGGGAGGAAATCATCAAATTTAGCGAACGCGGATTGATGAAAATCTCGGATCTGCTGGAATATGACAACGATCAGTATTTTATAAAAGTAAAGAATAGAAGATATAGGATCCTTCAAAAATAATTTCTGATTTTCTGTTAATCTTTATCACGATCTGTCGTTTTCCGCCATGAATTGTCTCCCCGGGGCTATAAACTGTCCTTTTCCGCCATGAACTGGCAAGGTTTACCCAGTTCTGGTTCTGTAGAATTTTCTCTGATTTAAACCTAATCTACAAAATCCCAAAATTTCATATTACGTCAGCACATCTAATGAATTTTCAGTCCTCCCAGATTTCACCTTAAGGCACGAAATCAAACAAAAATTAAGTCCGAGAAAAGAATGGCTTGGTGATTGGCTAATCTGCAAAATTGTTTTTAACAATAAATGACGCCTTTAATCGAGTTAACAAAATTGTATTATAGGCTGGGGGCCATAGACAAGCGCCATCTTTTCCGCAAAATTTATGGCTCCCCGATTGAAAATATTCGAAATTATTCCTTTCTCAGGTCCTTAAACTATTATTTTTTATCAATGCATGTGATACGATATGAAGGTTGCGATTTGCGGGAAAGTGGTCAGGAGGACAATAGCTAGAATCGCTGCAACCGGGGATGGCCAGATACCGCGGAAAATAGGTGCCATGGGCACATCCAGTGCAGCCGCTTTCAATACGAAAACATTTAAGCCGACCGGTGGCGTGATCGATTTAGTAGCTGTAAAGAAGATTCGGCAGAAAAAGACTCAGCGACGGAACATAGGTCACAAGCAACAACACCGCCACTACTACCAAAATCCAGGGTGCAGCCGCTCGCATGACATCGTAAAGCGGCATTCCGGATATGCCGCTGGCTACATAGAGATCGATACCGATGGGCGGTGTTATAAGCCCCATCTCCATATTAACCACCACCACGATCCCGAGATGGATCGGATCAATGCCCAGTTCCATAGCAGCTGGAAAAAGTACAGGCACAAAGATCATAACGATTGCAAATGCATCGAGAAAGTCGCCAGCAAAAAAGAGTGCAATGTTGACGACCAATAGAAACAGCCATGGCGAAAGATCGTGTTGCACAATCCACTCGGCCACGATCAAAGGGATCTCTTCACTGGTAAGGATAAAACCGAAGAGTATCGCGTTGGTGATGATCATGAGCAGCATGGCAATAGTGCCGCTGGATCGGTAGAGTATTTGAGGGATGTCCCTCAATTTGATTTCCCTGTGGATGAAGATCCCCACAAAAAGCGCCAAAGCCACGGCCACAGCTGCAGCCTCTGTGGGGGTGAATATGGCGCCTCCCCCATAATGCAGGGGGCCGAAACGAAATTCGGGAAGTCCATAAATGCCGCCGATAATTATTACTGGTAGACATAGGCTCCAGACGGCTTGCCGAAATGCCGCCCATTTTTCTCCCCAAGTCGTCTTTTCGCCGCTTCGCATATTTTTACGGCGGGCAACCAAATAGGAGATCACCATGAGAGCAAATCCTAGGATAATACCCGGGATAATACCTGCTATAAAAAGCTTTCCAATGGATTGCTCGGTGACGAATCCGTAGGCGATCAATGTCCCGCTGGGAGGTATTAAGATTCCCAGACAACCGCCTGTGGCTGCGACCCCCACGGCATACTTTTTGCTGTAACCGGCTTTCCACATGGCCGGGATCATAATACCGCCGATGGCGGCCACGGTTGCGGCACTGGAGCCAGAGATAGAAGCAAAGAACATGCAGGATAAAATGGTGGCCAAGGCGAGCCCGCCTGGAACCCAGCCCACCAGTGCGTTGGCAAACTTAATCAGCCGTCTTGCGATGCCCGCGTTCTCCATGATTATGCCGGCCAGCACAAAAAAAGGGACAGCAATGAGTGTATAGTGAGTCAGATTTGCAAACAACCGTTGGACGATGATTACGACCGGCATGTCGGAGAAGAGAAAAAATGAGAGCGCAACCGACATGCACAGACCAAAGGCGATGGGTATTCCCATTACCAGAAAGACGCCCAGCGATATGAATAGGAATGCAATCATCGGATTTCCTCTAGAGAGTTCAGCAGCGCTGTCCCCTTTTCCTGAAGTAAGCAACCATTTTCTTGAAATTTTCCACAAAGTGCTGGAGAAATCGGATCGTCATGGTAAGCCCTGCCAACGGTACGCAGAGAAAGATGATCCATTCGGGAACCTCTGTGGCCACATCGATACCCCCGCTATGATAAAGAAAGAGCGTCCATTTTGCTCCGAAGATCATGATAAAAAGTGTTATCCCTACACAAAGAAGATCGGCCAGCACAACGACCGGAAGTCGGTAGGCGGGTGGAAGAAGATCCCGCACCACCTCCAATTCGATGTGGCCTTTTTCTCTTATTGCGATACCAGCGCCGAAAAAGGCCGACCAAACCACAAGCAAAATTACCGCTTCCGACCCCCAGGTAAGACCTTTGCCGAAAAAATAGCGAAGAATGACCAGAAAAAAGGCCAGCAGTGCCGAAGCCAAAATGAACCACCCTGCCACCAGTCTTTCAAAGGTATCAAGTATCTTCAACATACCAGCGCCTCTTATGTCATACGGGGTCGGCCGAACCTACCGGCCGAGGAAAATTTTAATAAGATATGGAGGAAGGTCGAACCCGGACCTTCCTCCATACTAAAACTAAATCAGTGCCTGTAATAGCTTTTAATCATTACAATTCCCCGATGGCATCCATGATGTCTTTGCCGACAATCGGTTCATACATTTCCATGAGCGGCTGAACTTGTTTCTTCCAGCGATTAAGTTCATCGGTCGGAAGATCGTAGATCTGCATTCCGGCTTTGCGGCCTAGATCCACGAATTCTGCAACCTTTTTATCTACCATTTTCCAGTTCCAGTCCTGAACCTCCGCTAAGATCTTAATGAGTTCGGTTCGAATATCGGCGGGCAGACCGTCATAAAATTTTTTATTCATGCAGACCAGGTAGCCGGTATATGTATAGTTGCACTGAGTGACATGCTTTGCCACTTCCCAGTGTTTGCCACTTCCAAATGAATTCCAGTGCTGATCTTCGCCGTCGATAATGCCCTGTTGAAGCGCTTGATATACTTCGCTCATAGGCATCACAATGCTATTTGCACCGGCCAATTTATAAAACTCCTCATAAGCCTTGCTGGCCTGAATTCTGAATTTTAAACCTTTGAAATCCTCCATTTTCTTGATGGGAAGTTTACGGTTGAAAAACTGACGGAAGCCGGTTCCCCATAATGCCACCTGCTTTAGGCCTTTCTTTTCGAGGGGTGCAAACAATTTACCTCCGATCTTAGGAGACTGCAAGGCGGCAAGCATTTGATCGCCGCTGGAAAATAGGAAGGGGAGGTCAAAGACCTGGAGTTTGGGAAACTCCCCTGTATACTTTGACGTTGTCGGAGCAACCATTTGGATGGCACCCAGTTCGCAAGCCTGAATGGCCTTAACGGCGTTGCCGTAAAGCTGGCCGGAGTGGAAATGCTGGACCTTGACTTTGCCTTTGAGTCTTTCGTCTACAAGTTTCTTAAAGTATTCACCTGTCAGTCCTTTAATTCCTTTTATTCCAGTAGTATGGGCCAATTTAATGACGATTTCCTTAGCTACGGCGGTTCCAGCCAAAGCCGTGGTGAACATAAAACATCCAATAATAAACAAAATCGTTATCGATTTTTTCATAACCAGTCCCTCCTTTGTTTTTATTGATTGGATTACTGAAAATGAAAAGAGCGCTTGAAAAAACAATGTTGTAATTGCTGGTGCGTTATCACCCCCCTCTGTATCAATTCTGGTAAGTGCTAAATGTCTTCGATTCTTGACTCGATTAGGGTTAAAGAAAAGGTTAAAAGCTTTCCGGAACCTGTCAGGACTTCCAGAAACGCTCCGTATCGGCATTCTCTTATAACTCACCCTATAATTCTCTCCATGCCCGAGGGCTTTGACTGTTGCCCAGACTCATTCGACCCGGAACCGGCGAATAATTTCCTCGGGAATCTCAAGCCCCAGCCCCGGTTTTTGCGGCGGCAGCATCTGGCCGTCTTTGATCTGCATCGGCTCCGCAAAGGCACCCGTCACCCAGGGCATATACTCTATTGGGCCGGATGACATGACGCCGCAGGCAACCTGAATGGTGCTCTCCATCATATGATGCGGCGTTATGGGCCTTCCGGCAACCTGCCCCATATGGACGATTTTAATCATTTCTGTTATGCCACCCACCCGGCATACGTCCGGTTGCAGGATGTCCGCAGCGTCGGCGCGGATATAGGCGTCAAATTCAAAGCGGGAACCCAGTGTTTCGCCCATGGCGATTGGAATATCCAATGCATCGGCAAGTCTGGCGTGGCCGGGTATATCGTCACACCACAGGGGTTCTTCAAACCAGGCAACGTTCAATTGCTCCAGCTCGCGGCCAACCATCATGGCCGTGGGATAGTCCCATTTCTGGTTGGCGTCGGTGGCGATCCATATCTCATCTCCCAGGGCCTTGCGGACCCCGGCCACTCGATCGATATCAATCTTGGGGTCATCATGCCCCAGTTTCATTTTTACGCCCATCATGCCCTGGTCTAAATACTCTTCGAAAGCGGCGATCATCTCTTCGACGCTCATATACAGCCAGCCGCCGTCAGAACCATAGACAGGCGCGCTCTCCCGGGTACCCCCTAGAAGCTTGTATACCGGCATGCCGGCGGCCTTGCCTTTGATATCCCACAAGGCCAGATCCACGGCGGCCTGGGCTTCATTGACCACGCCTGTGCGACCGACGGTTTGCAAGCGTTTGTTCAGTTTGGTCCAGAGCCGTTCATTATCCAGCGGGTTTTCCCCAATTAAAAGCGGCGGAAAATCATCCCGGATAATACACCGGATGGCAGTGGCCCCTCCCAGCAGCGTCCATCCATATCCTGTTCCGGTAATACCGCTATCTGTCTCAATAATCGCCAACGGCATATAAATATGGCCGACTGGGCCACCTTTCGTCCCGCTGGACGACCCAGACTGCATCGGGCGCGGCAGCGGCATCCGCAACAGTTCCGCTCTTACTTCAGTAATACGCATGATAGTCCTTTCTCCTTTGCTCTTATTTTCCTTTTTCCTGCTTCAAAATTTTGATTGCCTGCTTCCCCATGCCGCCCGAAATCTTCGGCATCGGTCAGCTCCAGATAGCGCCCCGCATAAATCTGGTCGGTATCCAGGTTATGGCCAAATACAAAATCCCGTCCTTTTTCTCGTTCAATATACGAGCGGCAACACCTAAATCTTCCGTTCGTCCGCCCGTGCAACTACCGATGTAAGCCTGATCCAACGATAGCCTTTCAAAGCGGACACGGATAAATCCTTGAGGATCGGTAGAAATCAAGTTCAGGTAAATTCGTTTTAAGTTTTAGAGAGTATCCTTTTTATCGAATCACCGACTTCATGGGTTTTGTTATTTCCACCCATATCAGCTGTTTTTATTTTACCTGAGGCTATGTGATTTGAGATCGCTTTTTCTATATCCTGAGCAGCCTCTTGTTCTCCCAGGTGTTCTAACATCATTCGAACGGCTTCTATGGAAGCGATTGGATTAACAATTGCCTTGCCGGTATATTTTGGAGCAGAGCCGTGAATTGGCTCGAACATGGAAGGATACTCCCTTTCAGGGTTAATATTGCCACCAGCTGCAAAGCCCATTCCTCCTTGAAGGGTCGCTCCCAGATCCGTGATAATATCGCCAAAAAGATTAGAGGCCACAATAACATCAAAGTATTCCGGTTTCTTAACAAACCACATGGTTGTGGCATCCACCAGAGCCTTGTCAGTTTTCACATCCGCATAATCTTGTGCCACCTGATTATAAACCGAATCCCAAAAAACCATGGAATAAGGAAGGGCGTTTGACTTCGTACAGTTGGTCACCATTCCAACCGGGTCGGTATTGCCCAGTTTCTTGCGGTTTCGAGCCACTTCAAAAGCATAACGCATGATCCTCTCGCAACCTTTTTGCGTAAATACAGCCGTTTGAAGGGCAAAAGCGTCAGGCGTTCCCTTTTTGAAAAACCCGCCCAATGTGGAATACTCGCCTTCCGTGTTTTCTCTTACCACAATCATATCCACACTCTCCGGGGAAGCGCTTTTCAGCGGAGATTCTACTCCCGCGTACGGTTTAATGGGACGTAAATTAACGTACTGATCAAGCCCTTTGCGAATCGCGAGCAACATGATTTGTGAAATATGGTCGGGTACCTTACCTGTGTCTCCAACACATCCCAAGAAAATAGCATCAAACCCTTTAAGGATTTCCAGGGCATCATCGGGCATCATGGTTCCATTTTTTAGGTAATAATCACAACTCCATTCGAATTTTTCTATTTCAGCAACAAAATCGTGCTTCATAGCAACTGTTTCAAGTATTTTCGCAGCTTCGGTTGTTATTTCGTTTCCGACACCATCCCCCGGTAGCATTGCAATTCGGTATAAAGACATATGACCTCCTATAACTGTTTAGGTTTCATAGTTTGCCAGTTGTGTTGAATGGCATAAAATTTCAGCAGCTTAAGTCTGATGCGATGTGATAATATTCTATAAAATCGAAAATAATATGCCGCTTTGCTATTATAAATTAACTTATTAACTTAAGTTGTGCCAAGGCTATAACTTTTCCTGCAGGCTTGGTGTTCAGTTTTTCTTTATTTTATCAAGTTGTTAGGAATCTTCTCAAATTTTATGCTGGTTTTTGATGCGGGTTCTAAGAGAAAAATTCTCACGATCTTATAATTAGTATTATGATATGACTAACATCGGTCTTGCGGCTTTGTCAATAAAAAACCGGGGTCAAAAGGTTGACAATGCAAATTTCAAAGACCGGCGGAGATTCGGCTTCTTTTTACTCGACCGGGCCGTGAAACTGGGTGAAGA
>JASFGM010000119.1:0-7323 GCA_050123755.1 Desulfobacterales bacterium | reverse complement strand
GCCAGAAATTGATCTAACATAATTTGTTTCGAAATTACCATCAAATCGGGTGTCGATATAAATTTCCAACCTATTTTCAGCATAATTGAAAATCATACACTCCCGTGATACCATCTACATATCTGGATATTGCGTTTATTTTTGATATCTTATGATATCGCAGGTTCTGCAAGGCGTAGCTTTTTGCAGGTGCCCTCATTATATTTTTAAACCAAAAGCCTGGCCGCAACGTGTTGCGTCTTATTATTCCTTCATGCTGAAAACGATTTGGATGATTCCACATTTTTGTAAATCAAATTAGAAAGATTCTTGACATACCACTATTTATAGTTTTCTTAAGAAAATGAAATAATTTGTTCTTAAAAAGCTGATCGGGTAATATTATTGCCCACAATTATGATTTTCTTGATATGACAATTATCAAAAGTTTTCCATATTGAAGGAGTAACCTCTTATGGGCGATACATTTCCGAAAGTCAAAGTAGCGGCTGTTCAGGTGGCGCCGGTGTTTCTTGATCGTGAAAGAACGCTCGAAAAGGCGCTCGCTTTGATCGGCGAAGCATCCAGAAATGGAGCCGATCTAATCGCCTTTCCAGAGGTCTTCATTGCCGGCTATCCGTACTGGAACAGACTGGAAAATGTCTTTAAGACCAAGCCTTTTTTTATTGAACTGCTCAAGAATTCGGTTTGTGTACCCGGACCCGTTACCGATCGATTATGTAAGGCTGTCCAAAAGGCGGGCGTTCACGTAGTGATTGGAATAAATGAACGACCTGATAACACGCTTGGAACCCTTTACAACACCAATCTTGTCATCGGCCCCGAAGGGAAAATTCTCCTGAAACACCGAAAACTGATGCCTACCTATGCAGAAAAACTGGTCTGGGGGTTCGGCGATGGAAGCACACTGAGGATCTTGAATACGCCCATTGGCAAAATAGGCACGCTCATCTGCGGTGAAAACGCCAATCCACTGGCCCGCTTTGCACTGATTGCCCAGGGCGAGGAAATCCACATCTCCAATTATCCGTCGATGCCAAGCGCAGACTATGGGAGTTACAACCTCGGTGCAGACATTCAATTGCGAGGTGCTGCGCATGCCTTTGAGGGCAAGGTTTATAACGTGGTGGTCTCATCGGTTATCGATGCCACGGTTGTCGACAAGCTGGCCGACACTGAAGAGAAGCGACGGATCATTACCAGTCCCCAATCGAGTTTTACGGGCATCTTCGCCCCGGGTGGAAACTTGATAAGCGACAGCGTTTCTCCGGATCGTGAGGAGATCGTTTATGCCATCTGCGACATCGAAGCCATCATTGGTCCCAAGCTCCGGCATGATGTGGCAGGTCAGTACAACCGCTTTGATGTGCTCTCTTTAAATCTCAATCGCGCTCCCTGCATACCTATCATCGAAACCGGCAATGTTCTGCCAGCAGAAGGCGAAACATCCAATAAGCAAAAGAAAAGTGAAAAAGACTGAGCGTGGCATTTAGTCAAAGTTAAATTGGGGTCGCCCATTAAAGTACGACCCCATTTCCCGGAAGGGACACCCCTTTTTCCCCGTCAAACTCTTGACAATTTAACTCCGGATGAACTTTGCTTTGCACTTTCTCGTCCTCTGCCCACCGCGGCCCGAGGCCTCTTCAAAATACTGCTGATCGGTAGATCAGGTACAATTGCAGATATCAACATGAAAAACCACTTATCTTGCATCTTCATATTTTGAGATACTGTAACGGATTTTCCATGATATATCCTCCTATCAACGTTAGATTTAAAGCTGGTTGACACACTACTTACTTATACTTAGAATAGTGTGTCGATCAAATAATATAAAGCTGAATTGAGCGTTTCAAATTTTAAAAAGAAAGGATTTGCGATGCAAGATACGTCTCAAATGAATCCCAGAGAAAGCGAAATGGCGAGTCAAGCTTATCTGCAACAGCTGAAAGCAACGTTTAAACAATTGCCCAATGATATTCCGCTGTATCTATTCACCGCAAAGGGACACGAAGATGTCTTTACGCAAGCCAATCGGGAAGTGATCCGGGCTTTTCGGGAACTTAGCGCCAAAATTACGCTGCGCGAGCATGATCTTGACCATGAACTGGCCCAAAAGTGGAAGATTACCCACTCGCCCACGCTGGTTATTGCCCCTGAGCAATATTCCATCCATTGGCTCGGGGCGCCCATGGGAGAAGAGGCGCGAACCTTTCTTGAAATATTGATTCTGGTGGGTCTGGGTAAAAGTCAACTGAGTGACCAATCCTTAAAGGTTATTCAGAAGGTTGATTCACCCAGACATATCAAGATATTTGTAAGCCCGACCTGCCCCTATTGTCCTCAGCAAGCGATAAATGCGGTAAAAGCCGCTATTGAAATGCCGCAAACGATTTCTTTGGAAATTATCGATATTCAGAGCGAACCCGAACTGGCCCGTCAATATTCGGCTCAGAGCGTTCCCCAGGCATTTGCCAACGATGTTCTTATCGGGCAGGGGGCCCAACCGGAAGAAGTATTTATCCTTTCGCTTGAAAAACTGGAGACCCAAACCATCTTTATTCCCGAGAGTGATGCGGAGCTCATTGAAACGGATCTGCTTATTGTCGGCGGGGGACCGGCCGGTTTGACCGCCGGCATCTATTCAGTTCGCAGCGGATTGGATACGGCCATTGTCGAGCGGGATGCTTTGGGCGGCCAGGTGGCAACAACTCCGATTGTTGAAAATTACCCCGGATTTACGTCGGTGGGCGGTAAATCGCTGGTGGACATCATGGTCAGCCACGCGCTGCAATATGTGCAGATTTTCCAGGGGGAGGCCGTGGTGGATATCCAGACAGGGCCGCCGTTTACCGTAAAAACCAACCGCAGACAATTTCAAACCAAAACCATATTGCTGGCAACCGGTGCCAGCCACAGACATCTGAATATCCCCGGGGAGTCCCGCCTGGCCGGACGAGGTGTTAGCTACTGCAGCACGTGTGACGGGCCGCTTTTTAAGGATAAAAAAGTGGTGATGGTCGGCGGTGGTAACAGTGCGGTTACCGAGGCCTTGCATCTGTTCCACATGGGCATAAATGTGACCCTGATCCATCGCCGGGATACATTGAGGGCCCAGGATTTTCTGGCCAAACAACTTATTGACAATAACATTGCGGTGCTCTGGGACACGGAGGTTAAAGAAATCCGCGGGGAGCAGCGGGTTGAAGAAATCTTGCTTTTCAATAACAAATCCAACCAGACATTAGAATTTAAAACCGATGGTGTATTCATTGCCATCGGTTATACGCCTGCGGTGGAGCTGGCCCAAAAAATCGGCTTGGAGATCACCGCAGACGGATATATTAAACAGGATGGAAAGCACCGCACGACGGTTCCCGGCGTTTATTCGGCCGGCGATGTTGAAGGGGGCTACAAACAAATCGTCACCGCCGCGGGCCAGGGTGCTGAAGCCGCCATGACCATCTTTGAAGATCTGATTAATCCCTATTGGCTGGACGGGAAAAATTAACCGTCCGTGGATAGATTGGATCGCCCTTTAAAAACTTTTATACTGGCAGGAAGAATAATTAAGTCGCCAATGAGGGCCAAAAACATCGCACAGGAAATCAATAAACCAAACTCCCGTGTAGGCTGAAAAGCAAGTACGAGAAGAATTAAAAATCCCGTTATATTAATCATCGAGGTAAAAATTATAGCACATCCTAGAGAAACAGTAGTTTTCCTCAAAGCATCCTGCACTGTAAGTTTTTTTGATCTTCTTTCTTTCCTAAACCTGGCGATATAATGAACAGTATCATCCACAGCAATCCCGAGGGCCACTGATGCGACCATTACCGTCGTATTGTTAAGCGCAATACCGGACCAGCCCATGATTCCCATAATTAATGTTACCGGCAGCAAGTTGGGGAGAATGCTCAACCCGCCATATTTTATTGACCAAAACGCAAGGAACAAAATTCCGATGATTAATACATATGCTAAAGTGAAACTTTTGATTTGGCTCTGCACCAAGCGCTTTAGATTGATATTATATAAATGAATAGTTCCCGTAAGCGTAATTTGCAGTCCGGTATCTGAAAACGTTTTTTGAGCCATTTTTGCCAACAACTTACCCATTATTAAACTTTGCTCTGAAGACATCGCTTGCGTTTTAACAGATATTCTCCCCTGAGAGTAATCTGAAGTAACGAAACTATCTAATTCCCTTCTACCGCCATCAAATAAGCTGAATAAAAGCAGCTCCTGCGCTATGAGAAATTGATCATTAGGTATTTTGTAAAATTCAGGATTATCTTCCTGTAATGCCATGTGTATTCTTTTGATATATTGGGTAAGTGAAAGTACTTTTATAACACGGGGCAGTTTTTCAATTTCAGAAGCGATGCGATCCACCCGCTTTAAAATTTCGGCTTGCTTTAATATTTCCGCTGGACCTGTAAGCATGATTTCTATATTATCAATTCCGAAAAGGTTTTTCTCTACTATTTTCGCTGATTTATAAAAATCCCCATTTTTAGGAAACCATTCGAGTCGATTCGTTTCGATTCGGATTTTCGTGATGCCCCAAAACGAAAGGGTCAACCCTAAAAGCGCTGCTATAAAAATAGATGTGGGTTTTTTTTGGCTAAGATCAAAAATAGCAAATAATGCAAATTCCCAGTCTTTATTTCTTTTAGTTATTGGGCGCGATGGCAATAATGTTAAGAGACAGGGGACTAATATAATTGAAATCAAAAAAGCGAACATAACCCCTGCTGCTGAACCGATACCAAAATGTTTCACTGCATCAATTCGACTGACAGTCAAGGATAATAGCCCACAAGCAGTCGTTATGCTGGTCAGAAAACATGGAATGGCAATATATTCTACCGTTTGGATAAAAGCCGCCTTTTTATTAAGATCTTTTTTTATTTCATCAAAGAACTGAATGATATGAATGCTGTCTGCTATTGACAAAACTAATATTAGAGGGATAAGCAATACAGTGACCGCATTAAAGTTGTACCCCAGAATTGAATAAAATCCTAAAGACCAGCTAATACTCATGCCGATATTTAGAAAAATTATAAAGGTTATATACAGCGAACGGAACAAAATAAATATACATAAGCAGATAACAGAGATTACCAGTATTGGTACTTGTTTTTGGGTTTGTTTTGTTAATTTGTTAAAGATGGACATCACTTTCGAATCGCCTGAAAAAAAGACTGCCAAATTTTCAGGCTTGCCCCTGTAGAGCATTGCTTCAATCCGGCGAACGGCCTTTACTTCTTCTTTTTCGGAAGGAATATCTCCAAAAGCAACCACAATCGCAGTAAACTTGCCATCAGGTGAAACCAGGTATTGCATAAACCGTTTCTCTTTAAGAGTATAATTTTTTATTTTTTGAAGATTATCCAGTTCTAATTCAGAAAGCAGGGGATGAATTTCAACACTATCCGGTGTGCCGATTATTTTATTTGCAGTGGCCAAACTGGACACGCGATTCACGTACTCAAAGGATTCCAACGCTTCTGTCTTTTGCCGAATATATTTCAATACATCCAGCGAAAATAAATTTTCAGATTTAAGCGCAATGATTAAATATTTACCACTCTCAAATGTATCAATATAATTTTCATATGCAATGTACTCTGGGTCATTTTTAGCAAACCAGGCACGAAGTGAGTTGTCTGATTCAATTTCAATTGAAATACTTAAAATAATTGTTGTAACAATTAAAAAGCCTATCCCAAACAGCCGGCAGCGATATAAAATCCTGGCAACCCTGTGCATCATTTTAGGAGCCTCACACTTACTTTATGTTTATGCGAAAGGCTTAGCGAAAGAATTATTTTTATCTTCACTTAGCGTGAGAGATAGGCCGGGAGCCTGAGCTTTGATGTGGTGACACCTCCCAGCTCCTCGGTTAACTTCCTCAGTTGCGCCGTAAGGGCCTGGCGGTCGTCATTGTCGTAAAGTTCGGCAAAGGGCAATGGATTTCCGATCGTGACACGCAGCCGCTGCCCTATCTTGTTGCACACCTCGTGCATGATCATAGACAGACGCAACGTCAGACTTACCTGGCTCACGAGCTGAAATAGGCGGCTGTTCTGCCCATGGAAGAACATGGGCACTACGGCGGCTTCTGACTGCTTTAGTACCTTGGCGACAAACGTCTTCCACTCCAGATCAACCGCAGCGCCAAAAGGGGTGGGAGCGGTAGCGATGCCTCCGCTGGGGAATACGATGACCGCCTTGCCTCGCTGCAAGGCGGCAGCTGCGTTCTGGCGCGCCCGGACGTTGGTGCGAATTGCTTTCCGGTTTTCGGAGAATTCGATGGGCAGTAAGTAAGGATCCAGACGACGATCGCGGCAAAGCATCGCGTGGGCCAATACCTTGAACTCGGCCCGGATCTGAGCTGTCAAATAGCATATCGCAAGACCATCCAGCACCCCGAATGGATGGTTAGCCACGATGACGAGCGGCCCGTTAGAGGGCATCTTGGCGAGTTGCCTCTGATCGAACTCCAGTTCCACATCCAGCAGCTTGAGGGACAGTCGCCAGAAGTCGTGGTCATCCTCGATGACATCCATCAGCGTGGCATAGATCCGAGCGAGCTTGCGTTTGCCCGATAAAAATTCGATGGTGCGAATGATGACCTGCTTGATTATCGGATCCGTGGGATCGGCGTATGAGAGCCGCTCACTCGCGAGCGCGAGATGATACTTGGATGGTGTGTGGTCCATTACCAGTTGGCTGTCATCGAGTTTTTGTGCCATGGGAGGATCCCTGTTTTTTTATTGTTTAATACACAAGGCCCCACCTCTCAATCTGAGAAATGGGGCCGTCATGCGTTTAAACCATGATCACCTCTTAGGTTTGTGGTTTAGTGCTCTCGTATGTAGTTTTCATCTAAGTACCAGATAATATTGTTAATGTCAACAGCGTTGTGGCAATGTTTATTACCGGGACACCTAAAATATTGTTTAAAAATCGTTCAGCTTTTTAAAGGGAGGCAGGTGGGGTTCAAAGATTTTCATATACAAGGTATTAAGCGCCGGTGATCAAGCGCACTCTGCCGTTCTTTTTTTGACAAATGCCTCTGGCAATGACCAATTTTTTACCGAGTTTTTTGCCATCACGTATAACCCGGGTATCCTGATGGGTCGCACCTTTTTTGACTGTAGCGGTATGCGGATATTTGAATTTGAAGTATTTTGCCAGTTGTGGATCGCCCTTTTGAATGAGGGCAAAAATTTCTTTTTTCGCTTTCTTTTTTATGACACCTGACTCCAGCTTGTCGCGAAATCCTTCGATAATGCCCACCGCAAAATCGGT
>JASFGM010000118.1:0-7375 GCA_050123755.1 Desulfobacterales bacterium | reverse complement strand
TGGATCCACCGTACTTACGCTTGAGCTTGTTGATGGTATCAAGCCTTTCCTCAACGGCCTCCAGCTGTTTTTCGTCCATCTGAATCGAATTAAGGTAGTTGCGCAGCCCTTCAATGAGATCCTCTATTTGATAGGTGGTGTCTGACAGGTCGGCGCTCTTTGACTTCAACTGTTGATCAATCCGGCCGACCTTATCCAAATTCTTTTTTACATCCACCAGTTTTTCGATAACCGAACCCGGTGCGCTGTAAAGCGTTTCAATACTGTTGTATACGACCTGATAAAGTTCTGCTGCGTTTTTGAGGCGCGCTCTTTCCTGTTCAAGCGCTTTATCCTCACCTTTGGCCGGATTGGCAGCTGTAATTTCTCTCAGCTGAAATTCCAGTAGTTCCTTATGTTCGGCCTGCCGCTTTTGGAGTGCGTTTAGCTTTTCTAATGTTTCCAGCATGGGTATCAACTGGTGAAAATAGGTGCTGACTTCCGCGCGTAACGGCGTGAGACCGCCGAATTGATCGAGAATTAAAAGGTGCTGTTCTTCTTTTAACAGCAGTTGATGAACATGCTGGCCAGATATGCTGGCCAAATTTTCGGTGATGGCATTGAGTAACTGGATGGTGGCCATACGGCCATTAATGTAAACCCGGTTCATATCGCTACGGGAAATAATTCGTCTGACCAGCAGGCCGTCAGACGGCGCGTAACCGTGTCCGGTCATTATATCCGCCACTCGGCCGGATTCCGTTATTTCAAAAAGGGCTTCCAGTTCGGCGTTTTCGGCCCCGGTGCGCACCAGATCTGCGGATGCGCGGCTGCCCAGCAACAGGTTCACTGCGCTGAGGATAATGGATTTTCCGGCACCGGTTTCACCGCTGAGAATGGTCAATCCAGCGGAAAAACTGATCTGCAGATCATCAATGATGGCGAAATTACGAATGGAAAGCTCTTTTAGCATGAATTGGATCCTCTTATTTCGGATACCCGGTTATTTCTCTTATGCGTTCATATAGTGGTTTTAGGCGCCGATACATTTTTTTGTAAACCTCATGATAAAGCGCATCATAGAGGGCATGATTTTTTTGATTGGGTTCATAAACCTCTCCGACGTGGGTCATGGCTTTGACCGCGGTTTTAAAATCCGCGTGCAGGCCTGTTCCCACAGACGCATCGATGGCCGCACCCAGTCCCGAGGTTTCATAAAGATGAGGCTTGGCGGTGGGCAGACCGAAAATATCGGCGGTTAATTGCAAGGCGACGCGACTTTGACTACCACCGCCGGAAACACGCAGACTGGTAATTTGAGTGCCGCTGCGCTGTTCAATGCGCTCTTTGCCTTCGCGCAGCGCATAGGTCAGGCCTTCCAAAATCGAGTGGTACAGGTGGGCGCGGGTATGAATGTCACCGAAGCCGATGACGGCACCTTTGGCTTCGGGACCCGGCATTTTGAGCCCGGGGGTCCAGTAGGGCTGGAGCACCAGTCCCATCGAACCGGCTGGAATAGATTCGACTAACTTATCAAACAATATTTCGGGTTCGACACCCTGCCGAGTGGCTTCGCGCTTTTCCGGGTGGCCGAATTCATTTTTAAACCAGTTGACCATCCAATAGCCCCGGTATACTTGAACTTCCACCGTATAATAGTCCGGCACCGCAGATGGATAAGCCGGCAAAAGCTTGATGGGTTCGATATATTTTTTATGGTTGACGTTGATGGTAGCGGTGGTGCCGTAACTTAAACAACCGATTGACGATTCCAGGCTGCCGGAACCGATCACCTCACAGGCCTTATCGGCTGCTGCCGCAATCAGCGGCAGACCTTTTGGGATTCCGGTCTCTTCAGCCGCCGTTGCGGTGATCTCACCCAGGGGCTGCCCGGGTGGGATCAGGTCGGGTAATATCGCCGGGTCTATCCCGGACAGGACCCGCCATTTCCAGCTCCAGCCGGCCGACCAGCGCAGCCGCTTGTAGTCAAAAGGAATGTAAGCCACCTGACAGCCGATGGAATCGACAAAATTGCCGGTTAACCTGTGGGTCAGGAAACCCGAGAGCAGTAAATATTTATGGGTATTTTGCCAGATTTCGGGTTGGTAGGTGCGAATCCAGTTGGCTTCTGCTTCCTGCTGCAAATAGGCAACGGTTTTGGTCAGACGGGCAACTTTAAAGATCAATCCCCAGAGGCCGCCGACCGGCGGCAGCCCGTAGGTTTTACGCTGATCCAACCACATCATGGCCGGTCGCAAGGGTTTACCGTTTTTGTCGACGTTAACCACACTTCCCCGCTGGGTGGTTAAGGCGACACCGGCGATGCGGTCTTTATCGACTTTGTGGTGATTCCAGATGGCCTGGCAGGCTTGAATCAACGCTTTCCAAAATATGTCCGGATGCTGCTCAGCCCAGGCCGGTTGTTCTGAAAAATGGGGATCAAATGTCACCGCTTCCTTGGCATGCAGCTGCCCCTGCGGATCAAAGATCAATGCCTTTAAACTTTGAGTTCCGTTATCAATAGCCAGGATCAGATCTTTGGCACCCATAGCATGCGAGCGACTGGAGTTTTAAAATGAATTTTTGGCTTTGGCGATTTGTCCCACCGCCCCCATAACAATCAGTGTTGTTCCGGTCGCCAGTACCTGGTTCGGCGCGGGGTTAAATTCAATTTCGCTGGATTTACTTTTGGCTCCCAAAACCAGCAGGCCGTAACGTTCTTCTAAACCGCATTCGCGAATTTCTTTGGTGTTGAATTTTGAATTTTCTGAAACCGTTAATTCATGGATTCTTAAGTCCCCCCGGCTGGAACGCAGCATGCGATCTAAAAAATCCACCGCCGTGGGGCGGATCATTTCGGATGCCATGCGCAGGGCACCAATCGCATTGGGGCATACCACTGCATTCGCTCCGGCTTTTATTAGTTTCGGTTCCAGGAGCGGATTGGTCATGCGGCTGATAATCCGCATTTTTTGATTCAGCATGCGGGCGGTCATCGTAACATAAAGGGTGTCCTTATCAGATGGCAGCGTGATGATAATCCCGGCAGCGCGCTCAATTCCGGCCGCAACCAGGTTTTCGTCATCGGTGGCATCCCCCTGGACAAAGAGCAGGTCACAGATGGCTTGGCAGCGTTCGATTCTGTCCGCATTTTCTTCGATCAAGACGGCGATTTCGTTGTTTTTGCACAGTTCGACAAGCACACCCCCACCGGTCTCACCACCGCCGCAGACGATATAATGATCTGTTAATCTATTTATTTGCTTCGCCATTTTCTTTTTCCTTAAAATACCTGAAAGTTGCCCTTCTAAAAGCAGGACCGTCAAAGAGCTGATGCCGTAAAGAATGATCCCCATGCCGAAGGTAATCAGCAGCATCGTAAAGATTTCGGCTGTCGTGTTACCCGTAACCTGGATCACCTCTCCGTAACCGACAGTGGTCAGGGAAACCACCGTCATATACAGACAATCCAGAAAACCGGGCTCACCGTCGTAGATAATATAATAGCCCGTGCTTCCGGCCATTATCACCATAAAGATTAAAACCAGCAAAAAATATAATCGCTTGCGGATGCTCATGGATTCAAGAATTGAATTTCCAAATGGTGTCTGTATTTACTGAGATGGTAAAGATACTATACCAGTCATATTTTAAGTGTAAAGAGTTTTAGATCTAAAGTGTAAATATCATCAAATAGGGGGCGATTTAAAATCTTTACAAAGATGCACGCATGATCTATTTTAAAAGCTTATTTCGAAATTTAATCTCTGGCCGATGTTTAAAATCCCAGCAGCTTTCAGGCGTATGGGTGTATCAAAACTTGTCCGAACAAGAAGCCCGGCGGGACTGAACAACTGGCGGGAATGTTATGGGAAATGAGATTCCTTTGGTGATTGCCACTTCAAATCCGGGAAAAGTCGCCGAAATGCGAGATCTCCTGACGGGCTTTCCGATTCAGCTAAAGAGCCTCACCGATTTTGGTCCGATTCCGGCGGTGGAAGAAGATGGCGAAACCTTTGATGAAAATGCCTATAAAAAAGCCAGCTTTACGGCCAAAATCTTGGGTATCCCGGCGCTGGCCGACGATTCGGGTCTGGTGGTGGAAGCGCTGGACGGCGCCCCCGGTGTTTTATCAGCGCGCTATGCCGGTGAAAAAGCGACCGATGAACAGCGCATGGCCAAATTGCTCAAAGAAATGCAGGGCAAAACCAACCGCAAGGCTGCGTTTGAATGCGTTCTATCCATTGCGGTTCCATCCGGTCCGGCGCTTACCTACGAGGCGCGCTGTGAGGGCCTGATCGCTGAACGACCGGCGGGTCGAGGCGGTTTTGGTTATGATCCGATTTTTTTCTACCCGCCGCTAAAAAAAACTTTCGGGCAAATGACGATATCAGAAAAAAGCCATGTGAGCCACCGCGGCAAAGCGCTGAATGAACTCAAGCAGGAGTTTGATAAGGTCTTGCTCTGGGTCCGACGGCAGATGCCGCTGGAAGAAAAATTTTTATACGATAAAGACAAGGAGGGCTGAAATGATTAGCGAATTAGTTGAAGCAAACCGAAGTTGCCGGCGTTTTTATGAAGACCATCAGGTGGGGTTGAAGACACTGGAAGCACTTGTCGATCTGGCGAGATTATCGGCTTCCGGTGCCAATCTTCAGCCCTTAAAATACATCCTGGCATGCCAGCCCGATGTAAATGCCGAAATTTTTTCCTGTCTGGCGTGGGCCGGCTATTTAAAAGACTGGCCGGGACCCGAACCCGGTGAAAGACCTTCCGGATATATTGTGATCCTGGGCGATACCACCATCAGCAAAGAGTTCGGTGTCGACCATGGTATTGCCGGCCAATCGATGCTGCTGGGTGCCAGGGATAAGGGACTGGCGGGTTGTATGCTGGGCTCTATTAACCGCAAGGACCTGAGGCCGATTTTAAACATTGAATCGCATCTTAAAATTTTGCTGGTATTGGCCATCGGCAAACCCAAAGAAGAAGTTGTGATTGAAACCGTTGGAGCGGATGGAAATATTCGCTACTGGAGAGATGCCCAAGCCGTGCATCATGTGCCCAAACGAGCGCTAACGGATCTTATCGTTGCCTCCCATGGATCCTGACCACCAATTGATTTTTAAATCAATTGGTGTGCGGATTAATTTTTTGACCGCATCTGTTTTGGATGATAGACTAAAACTTCAGTTTTTGGATTGAAATTTAACAAAAGAGAGAGAAAAAAATGGGACCCCATAAAGACTGTGTTGATATCGTATCGGAATTGGGCGGCATCAAAAATCCAGATGCGGCGCAACAGGTTTTTAAAGCCAAGCTGGATGCATCGAATCTGGCCAAACTTCAGCGCATCCAGAATGCGGATGCGCTTAAAAAGATTGCCAACGCGATTGCCCTGTGTGAACCGGACGCTGTATTTATTGATACGGGATCCGAGGAAGATAGGCAATTTATCCGCGAGCTTTCTTTAAAAAAAGGTGAAGAGTCCTCGCTTCCCATGGAAGGCCATACGATTCATTTTGATTTAAAGGAAGAGCAGGGCCGCATCATCGATCGAACCTATTATCTTTACAATGAGGGCGAAGAGGTCAATTCATTAGCGTTAAAAAAAGATCGGGCTGAAGGGCTGGAAGATGTTCGCGATAAAATGACCGGGATCATGCGAGGCAAAATCATGATAGTCGGTTTCTTTATGCGCGGTCCGGTGGGCGCGCCGGCATCAAATCCGGCCATTGAAATATCCAGCTCGACCTATGTCTTACACAGTGCCGATATCCTCTATCGCAATGGATATGCCGACTTTGATCGGGAAGTTGAAAAACTCGGTCATTTCTATGCCAATATTCACAGTGAAGGTTTAAACCGGCCTGAAGACCTGCCCAATGCCAGAGTCTACATGGACCGCAGCCATTTAACCACCTATAGTTTTAACTGCACGTATGCGGGCAACACCTTGTTGATGAAAAAGGGCAACCATCGCTTTTCGGTGGATCGTTCGGTCTATGTTAAAAAAGGCGAGCAAATCGCCGAGCACATGTTCATCACCGGCATCGAGGGTCCCGGCGGCCGTATTACCTGGATGGTCGGGGCGGCCCCCAGCGGCTGCGGCAAAACCACCTCTGCCATGGCGGGTGATCATTTTGTGGGAGATGATCTGGCGCAGCTGTGGATTGCGGAAGATGGGTCTGTGCGTGCGATTAACCCGGAATTCGGGATATTTGGTATCGTCGAAGATGTCAACTGGGAAGGCGACCCATACTTGATGAAATGTTTGCGCAATCCGGGCACCGAGGTCATCTGGACCAATGTGTTGATTGACGAAAGTGGGACGCCCCAGTGGACCGGCAATGGGGAAGAGCCGCCGCCGGTAAGGGGCGTCAATTTTCAGGGTCCCTGGGAAAAGGGTATGGTCGATGAAAACGGTAAGGCGATTCCCATGTCCCATCCCAATTCCCGGTGTACCCTGAGCAACAGCGCACTGGAAAACTATTCGGAAAAAAATGAGGATCCCCGGGGGGTTGAAACCCGTATCATAACCTACAGCGGACGTGATAGCGACACCATGCCGCCGGTCTGGGTGGCGAAAAGCCCGGATGAAGGTGTTGTCATCGGTGCCTGTATCGTATCCGCGGCAACGGCGACTGAAGTCGGCGCCACCGGGGTGCGGCGACAGCCCTGGGCCAACGCGCCTTTCACGCCCGGATCATTGGGTGAATATATGGACGCTCAGTTTGTTTTTTTCAACAGCGCTAAAATTGCCGCCGATAAACAACCGATCCTTGCGGGCCTTAATTATTTTTTATCCCATGAGGCTCGAGGCGGGACCTCTGCAAAATTGCTGGGAGAAAAAAAAGATGTCAAAGCCTGGATGGCCTGGCTGGAACGGCGTGTGCATAACGAAGTGGATGCCGTTGACACACCGATCGGTTACCTGCCAAAGTATGAGGATTTAAAGCGCTTGTTTAAAGAACGCATCGAAAAAGAGTATCCCCAAGATTTATATGGCCAACAGTTTGCGCTGTATATTGATAATATCGTCGGGCGCATTGATTTGCAGATAGATGCTTACGGCCAGGAAGATAATATTCCCGGCCGTTTATTTGACATTTTAAAACGGCAACGTGCCGAACTCATGGCGCTTAAAGAAAAATATGGGCCGATCGTTTCACCGGCGCAACTGCAAGAAGAATAGGGGCGATGACGAAAAAGTACCTGTAAGGTTGCCAAAAGTTCGTGAAAGCATCGGCTTTGAATACTGGAATATTAAGCTTGAAGTCTTTCGCGTTTCGCGTTCCGGGTTGCGGGTTAACAAATTGAAAATGAAACTTTGCAAGGCATCACCCGCGACTCGCAACCCGTAACACGCAACAAAAAAAGGAACGCGACACACCAC
>JASFGM010000117.1:0-7427 GCA_050123755.1 Desulfobacterales bacterium | reverse complement strand
TTGTTACAATTACAATTCCAATCCCCATCAGGATCATGTAAATATAAGGGATAATTGCCGAGATCAGAAAATGGCGGCGGTGGATCTTGATCCGATGGTAAAAGATGACCGACATGGCGTTTTCCAACATTGAAAAGGCCATGGAACTAAAAAACAACATGACACCAATACCGATGATACCAACATACTGCCTATATTCAAGAAAGGCCGTCACTTCTTCAGCAATTTTTTCGGCATGACCCGGGACAATTAATTCTAACTCCGTGATAATGATTTCTAATAATTTTTCCTGCTCGATAAATTGCGAAAGCCCGATTAAGATCAGGGCCAACATGGGGATAAGGGACAATAGAGAATTGTAGGCGACGCCGCCGGATAAGAGCAATCCCTGATTACTTTTAAATCCCTTCAACACGCGCCACATAAATTTGCCCGGATACCGCAGGACTTTTCTTGAATATTTTTTAGGATCTGGCATGGGTGTTTACGGAAAAATTAATTTCTACCTTAAGACTGAAAGTTTTGGTTTTCTGGCAAAATAGAAAATATAATTACGAAAACACGAAATTAAATTTCTGCTTCTATTTTGTCTTTTCGTTTATTTCGTGCTCTCGTGATGAATAGGTTTAGTTTTGTTGCAGCGCATGCAGGTGACGCCTTACCTTTTGTTAAGCTTTAAATCCTTTAGGGCTGCAAATTTATTTGTGATGGGCGCAACCTTACACCCACAATCTCCCTGGTTGAGATCCGCGCCGCATTGCGTGCACAGGCCCTTGCAGGTTTCAGCGCACAGAGATCGCAGTGGAAATGCCAGCACCACCTGCTCCTGGATCCCATCCCGAAGGTTAATTTCTTCACCCCGAAAATATAGAAGTCCGATGTCCTCAACCCTCATTTCGACCTCTTCCTCAACCAATGTTTCCGTTATGCTGGCTAACTCCTTGGCGTAGGTGAGTTCAAACTCGGACTTTAATGAAGTATCGAAATCTTTCAGGCAGCGGCTGCAGGTCAGGCGAACACGCGTTTGGAAAACGCCCTGCACTTCAAAAAGCTCCCTTACGCTAAAGGCCTTTATACGAATCTTTAAAGGCTCGAGGAATTCACACTCATGGTTTCGAATCATATCTGCCAATATCGGGAAGGCTTCTGCATTTTCTTCAAATTCCTGGAGAAGATTTTTATCCTTGATTTGTTCGATATGCAGGGTCAGATTTTTCATATTATTTCTTTTTATGGCGGAAAAATCCAAACCACCCGCTTTGCGGGTGGTCGTTGACTCATTATTATAATAATACAAATTTTTTTTAGATGAAATGAAATTGTTAATTCGTGCTGGATTTGATATATTTTCGTCATGAAATCAGTTCCGAAAAAGAAAGCTTTAAAATCGAGAAAACCAGCGGAAGTCAAGCCGGCAAAACCAATATCCGAATGTATGCGCTGCGGCACCTGCTGTAAAAAAGGGGGACCCTCCTTTCACCATGCCGACAAGACCTTAATTAAAGAGGGTGTTATTCATTCAAAATACCTTTACACCATCCGAAAAGGTGAAATGGCCTATGATAATGTCAAGCAATGTCTGGAGCCGGTGAGCTCCGATGTTATAAAGATCAAAGGGAAAAACGAAAGCCTGACCTGTGTTTTCTTCAATGAACCGCAAAGCGCTTGTACCATTTATGAAAACCGGCCAATCGAATGCCGGGCACTGAAGTGTTGGGATCCCAAAGCGCTCGAAGACCTGTATGCTGAAAAGCGACTGACACGTAAGGACCTAATATCCGAAATCGAAGGATTATGGGATATAATCAAAGACCATCAGGAACGTTGTAACTACAAAACGATTCAGAAGCTGGTTGACGCGATAAAAAGCAATATGAGGGATAACGAGCAACAAAAACTTAATGAAATCATTCAGTTTGATACCGAAATTCGCAAGCTGGTGGTTTCTACAGCCGGCCTGGATGCAGAAATGCTTGATTTCCTATTCGGTCGACCGCTGATTGGGACGATTCAAAAATTGGGTTTAAAGGTTCAGCAGAAAGGTAAAAAAAATATTCTTTTACCGGCCTCGCGTGGAGATCATCTTAAAACTTAAAATGCCGAGAGAAGCATAATACGATTCCAAATTAACCGATTAAGATGAATTATACCTGCGATAATTCATTCGCCTCGATCGTTTCGATGGTTTCAGCTTCTGATTCGGGATTCAGCTGTCCGGCCATTTTGGCAGCGGGATTTTCCATCGCTGCTTCACCCCAAATATACTTGCCGTATTTGGCATAGCCAAGGACGTTGTTCAATCTTGGATCTGCATTTAAATCGACCGGCATCACGTTTCCGGTAATAAGCGGTTGTAGATATTTGGCCAGTTCCCGGCAGCCCCCACCGGTTAGGATAATGGTGTCGATATCCCAATCATCGGCCCATAGCCGGTCCAGGTCGTTGGCGATGGTGGACGCTAATTGAGAATAGACCTGATCTCTGATTTTTTCAAATGAGAAACCGTGTCCTCTCATCTTAATAGTTCCTTCTTCGGCCGCTTTATAGAGGCGGTAAAGCTCTACGCCGACGCCGCATTTTTCTCTCAGTTTGTTTGAAATCACACTGAATCCCTTGGAAATACCGGTGTCGATCGTGCGGCTTCCGCGATCGATGTAGCGTAGATGATCGAGTACCGTAAAATCGGTGGTTCTAAATCCGATATCGACGACACCCACCTTCTGAGAGGCCAGATCTTCATCGACGATTTTGCCGTCAGCATCCATTAGGTTGTTTAAGATGCTGCCCAAGGGCTGCGGTAGCATGCGTACCTTATTGATATAAATTTCCCGCGTTGACTTTTCACCATTATGGGAATGATAGGTGACACTGTGATGGCCGGTCAGAATTTCGTTAAAGCGTTCATGGTTCTGTTTAAAATAACCAATGGGCAGTCCGGAGACCACATTGATGGGAACGTTGATCGGTGTATTGTTATTAAAGAAGAGCCCGGTAACCGTTAAGGCCAGAATTCGAACATAATCGCTAATGAGTCGTTCCTGGTCCAGAGTGAAATTCAAAACACTTGATTGTTGTTCCGCAAGATCGCCGACAAAATAGGATTTGCCGTCAATGGCCACATGGATATGGTCCGTCGGTGAACTATCACCAAAATCAGCCCAGAATTGGATTTCAGATGCATCACCGAAAATCGATTTAAAAATTATGGTTTCTTTACCATTGGTGGCCTTGGTAAACCCGAAACCAATATCGATGCCGATAACTTCCATTTTATCCTCCAAAATCTATATGGATTGTGCCCTAATTTTAAAAACCATCTTATAAATTTATATCTTATCGGCGCTGAAAAGTCAAAAAAAACAACCGGTTTTAAAATAGTCTGTTTGCAGCCAATCTGGTGTTATTCCAGAAAATTATACTGTGAGCATTAAGATATTGTCCAATCGATCCGGAAATCGTTTTTGACGATGGATGCGATATGATCTTCAAAGAAAGTGTGTGCCACCTGCCATTTTTTGTTTTCGTATTCCAGTTCGAGATGATGGTCATCTCGAATCCGGACCACCCGGCAGATGGAAAGATCCTTCAGGCCGGTACCGGCGGCCTTTAACACGGCTTCCTTGGATGTCCAGTAACGAAAAAATGTGGCCGGGGATCTATCGGCTAATGCCCATTCGGCTTCAGATGCGGTTTTAGCAAACAGAGACTTGGCGCGCGCATAAATCTTTTCGATGTCGATGCCGATTGGCGATGGGGCGACCACGCCGCCGACGTATTCGGTTTTGTGGGTTATTGACCAGAAGGTTCCATTGCAGGGCAGGGGGGCATTGCGCTCATCCTGTGCCAGCTCGCCGAGGCGAATGCGGCTTTTTTCAGCAGACATCTCAAGCGCCCGCCGGGCATGCCGGCTGAGAAATTTGACGCGTTCCTTTGGCGTTAAGTCTTTGACCGAATCCGGTACCGCTAAAATTACGGGATGTAGAATTTGGTATTTATTACCAGAAATTGAGTTTTCAGTCATATCGGTTTTCATCCAAATCTCTTTTAACAGATGTCAGAAAACAGAGGACAGATGTCAGAGGATGCAACGGGGACCTTAACCCAGATTTAGGCTATGATTTATGTTTTCTGTCCGCTGTCCTCTGACTTCTGACTTCTGACCTCTGACTTTTGACTTTTATCGCAAGATCATAGACCTTGTTTTTTGGAAGGCCATATTTTTTGGCAATCGTCCTGGCAATTGCAGAGAGCCCGCTTTGTTGCTTTTCCAATTCTGCTTTAATTTCACCTTCAACAATTTCGGAGTCAATTTCCTCTTTTTCTACACGTCCGGCAACCAGAAGGGTGCATTCCCCTTTAACGTTCGACCGCTTCTTTGTGGTCATTAAAATTTCCGACACAGACCCTCTTATAAATTCTTCGTGCAGCTTTGTCATTTCCCGGGCCAGCACGGCCGGTCGATCGCCCATGCAGGAAATTATTTCTTCCAGAAGCGTTAAAAGGCGCTTGGGCGACTCGTAGAAGATCAGGGGACGGGGTTCAAGCCCAAGTTCAGTCAAAAATTTTAGGCGTTTCCCCTTTTTTTTAGGCGGAAATCCAATAAACACAAATGAATCGGTGGGCAGCCCGGAAACGCTAATGGCCGTGGTGGATGCTGATACGCCGGGTATGGGGATCACCTTTATATTATTTTCAATCGCAGCCTCTATTAAACGATAACCGGGGTCGGATACGGACGGCGTGCCGGCATTGGACACCAAGGCTATTGATGATCCATCCATAAGTTTACTGATGATTTGCGGCGTTCGTTTATTTTCGTTGTGCTCGTGATAGGAGATCAGACGATTTTTGATATTATGATGTGAGAGAAAGCTGCCGGTCTTACGGGTATCTTCAGCGGCAATCAGATCGACTTCCCGCAGCGTATTGAGCGCTCTCACGGTAATGTCTTCTCGATTGCCAATGGGGGTGGCGACCACATACAGACCCCCCTTTCTTATCGTATTGCCCAATATCGGTAACTCCTTATATGGGTACCTTAATTGCTAATTTTTTGCATTTTATAGTGATATTATTTTCGCCACCAAGACACTAAGACACAAAGATAGATTTTAGCAAACAGTTTTACTTTGTGTCTTGGTGCCTTTGTGGCCATTTTCGGTTTATCCGGGTTAGGTATACGCAAGTTCAAAAGCATTTTTAATGATTTCAATCCGCGGTTTGTCCTGGTTTAAGGTTACGGTGACCACGTCAAATCTGGCTTTGGCGGTGCTTTGATTGGTGGACTTTAAATAATAAAGCGCCACGATTGATATTTTTTTTTGTTTTTTAGGTGTTACGGCCCACTTGGGGCTTCCGAAGTGAACCGAGCGTCGCGCTTTAACCTCAACGAAAACGATGGTATCCTTGTCCTTTGCAATAATATCAATTTCGCCCAGTTTGGTGCGGTAATTGGTTTCAATAATTTTATACCCCTCTTTTTTCAATCGGCCAACAGCAATGGCCTCGCCCTTTTCCCCAAATCTTTGCCTTTTATTTAACATATTTAAAGGTATTCTTTTACGCCTCTGAATGTTTGTCTGTGAATCGGACAATATCCAAATTTGCGGATGGCCTCTTTATGGGCCCGGGTCGGATATCCCTTGTGCTGAAAAAAACCAAATTGAGGATAGTACTTGTGGTATTCTTCCATCAGTCGGTCACGGGTGACCTTGGCCACGATTGAGGCCGCCGCGATCGAGATACTTAAGGCGTCTCCTTTGACAATCGGTTTCTGGGGCAGCTCGGATGAAATCGAAAATGGTCCGTCAATTAAAAGATATTCAGGTTGAGGTCTTAAATTTCCGGCCGCCATAGACATGGCCAGTAACGAGGCTTTCAGGATATTGATGCGGTCTATTTCAACCGAGTCCACGATGCCGACCCCCACAGACAGCGCATGGGTGTAAATTTCTTCGTACAGTCGGACTCGCTTTTTAATCGTCAACTTTTTTGAATCGACAACATCGGCGACCGCAAAGTTTTTTGGCAGAATTACGGCCGCAGAAACAACAGGGCCGGCCAGGGGACCCCGGCCGGCCTCGTCAATGCCCGCAATTTCTTGGTAACCTTTTGCAGTGGCTTTTTTTTCGAAAAACCACAAATCCATCTTGGAATTCTGAATTCGGAATGCGGAAGTCGGAGGTGTGATCTTCATTTTTCCGATTTCCGACTTCAGTCCTTATTGGCCGTCTTGTGTTTTAGGTTATTCGCCGCTCCTTGATCCTGGCAGCCTTACCTCTAAGTTTACGCAGGTAGTAAATTTTTGCACGGCGCACCCGGCCCCGGGTGACCACCTCGATTTTATCGAGAGCAGGAGAATGCAGCGGGAAAATACGCTCTACACCAACGCCGTAGGAAACTTTGCGAACGGTAAAAGTCGCATTGGTGTTGCCTTTGCGCTTGCTGATGACCACACCCTGGAAAACCTGAATACGCTCTTTTTCACCTTCCTTTATTTTTACGTGGACTTTGACATTATCACCCGGCCCAAAATCAGGGTGGTCGAGGCGCATTTGTTCTTTTTCGAGTTGCTCTATTTTTTCCATCATTCCTCCAAAAAGTCATTAAGATATTATTCAACGGCTCGTGATGTAATAGCTTGTCCGTTGATTTTTAATTTTATTGTTCAGGTTAAATTAGTTCAATTGGTTGGATTGGTTTAATTGGTTTATGACATCGGAGCCATAATTAGAGTGGCTCAGAAAGCATCATTTTCTTATCAACGAATCAAACTAATCAAACCAATAAAACAAATCAAACCAATGAAACGTTTTCTTTTTATCCTAACAGCCGATCCAATATTATCGCCGCCGCTGAGCGCACCGAGAGGTGGTTGTAATCTGAAGTGCCCGCAATCGGATCCAGAACATAATCGGCCTTGGAAATAAATTCTTCGGCCAATCCCCAAGCGGTCCCCAAAGTCAGAACATAGGGCTTGCCGTTGTTGAGCATGGCGCGAAATTTCTCATAGCTGATGTTTGTTGGATATTTTCGCGCACAGGTGGCGATTGTTATCGGATAATCGTTTTCCGTATCGGCTACCTGGTCGAGAACCTCCGAGAACGAATCTTTGACACGGATAAGCTCAAGGGCACGGCGCCTTTTCGGATTGTATCTAGCGCCAATGCCATCTGTCCAATGTGAAATTATTCTTAGGACCAAGTCTTTCTGGTCCTCAAGAGGCGTAACCACATAGAATGATCTTAGACCGTATGTCTTAGCGGCTCTCGATATATCGTGTAAATCCAGGTTGGTCACGGCGGATGCGATAATTTCGCCATTTTTATCGACCACCGGGTAGTGGATCAATGCCACATAAAGTTTCGGCATGGTTTTTTTCACCACAGAGACACAGAGTTCACAGAGAAATAAAAGTTGGTTTTAAT
>JASFGM010000116.1:0-7440 GCA_050123755.1 Desulfobacterales bacterium | reverse complement strand
GCCCATATCCGGGCTCGCCGACGGGCTGACCATTCTCGGCGACGATCGCGCCGCGCAATATCGTCATCACGACCTTACCCTGGACTTGCATGCCGTCATAGGGCGTCCAACCACACTTGGAAACGATGGCGTCGTTTGACAGGGTCTCTTTAACATTCATATCAACCAGCAGGATATCGGCATCGGCGCCCGGCAACAGGCATCCTTTGCGCGGATAGAGACCATAGAGCCTGGCAGGTGTCTCGCACAGCGCCCGCACCACCCGTTCCAAACTCACCTTGCCTTGATTCACGCCATTGAGTATCAAACGCACGGTGGTCTCGATGCCCGGAATCCCATAGGGGGCCTTCCAGATATCCTCGATTCCCGCGGCTTTCTCAGCTTTGGGAAAAGGGCAGTGATCCGTACTCAAAAGATTTACATTTCCCAGTTCCAGCTCTGACCACATCTGTTCAACGGTGGCTGGACTGCGCACTGCCGGAGCGAATTTGACCCAGGGCCCTTTTTCCGCCAGATCATCGACACTCAGATAAAAATACTGCGGGCAGCTTTCTGCAAATACCTGGACGCCGGTGGCCCTTGCTTCCCGAATGACGCTGAGCGATTCGGGCAGGCTCACGTGCGCGAAGATGGCGCGCGCACCGGTCTGCCGGGCCAATTTCACAGCGGTCATGATGGCCATGACTTCGGCGTCCTCGGATCTCCACTCCGAAACCGTCATGTAATCCTTGCGACCGGACTCGCGCAGCAGTTGCTCGTTAACCCGCAGGATCGTGTCCTCTTCGGCATGAATCAGCGTAATGCCATCAAAGCTGACCAGGGTTCGAAAAAGTTCTCGCAGGTTTCCGGCCGGCATGGGCGTAACACCGTGAAGCGCACATGTGAAGGTCTTGAAGGCCACCGCCCCGATGTCCCACATCGCCTTTAATTCGTGGAGGTTGTCAGGCACCACGCCGCCCATTAAGGCGAAATCCACCACCGCCTTGGGTTGAAGGATGTCACGCTTTTCTTCGAAAAATTCGGCTTTCAGCACCGGCGGTTCGGTCCGATGGTGCTCGATCACGGTGGTCGTGCCCCCCACGGCCGCGGCCGCGGTACCGCTGGTAAAGTCCTCACGCTCGGTGTAACCCGGATCCATCATGTGAACATGACCGTCCACCGCGCCCGGCATCACCAGCAAGCCCTGGGCATCAATCTTGCGTTGGGCTTCGATACTCTCCAATTTTCCAAGCGCCTGGATGCGGCCGTTTTGAACAAGAATATCGGCTTCAAAGGAGCCGCTTGGCGTGGCAACCGTTCCCCCCTGTATGGCCAGATCTGTTTTCATGGCACTGCCTTCGATTATGTTTTGGTTTCCGCCTTTCGCCTATTTACAATCTCCGCCCTTTCAGAGCTTTTTACCATCGTATCTGCTCCCGATCAGAGTTATTTTAAATTCTGAAAACCATATCCTTCCTGAGCAAAAACTGTCAATAGCAGATAATCCTGTTTTTCTCAGCCGACAGGACATCGATGAGTGTAAAATGACTTCGCAACAACAAATGCCCGCGAAGTAAACTACCGGAATTCCTAAATCAAAGGGGTGAAGGCGTTAGGCGCATGACCGGCGAGGAAATTCTGGATTTGTAAAATGATGATTTTGTTTAACACGCCCTAAAATCTGCAATTGGATGGAGAATTTATGGAAGGGATGAATAAAGTAAGTTTCATCGGACTCGGAAACATGGGGCGACCCATGGGCGGCCCGTCTTCAGGAAGCGGGATTTGTCGGGAGCCTTGGGCCGCAGCCCAGGCCGTGTTGGAAGCCGAGTCCGATCATACGGATGTCGTCCGCTGGTTTGAGGAAATGGCCAAAACGGAATTGCGATAACCCGATTACAACATTGAAACTCCAAATCAACTGGCTGATCTGCGCAATAGAGTAAAAGATGGGCAAAGGCGCGCGCCATCAAGCCTTAAATGGCCCGACGCCTTTATAAGCGTGTCGGAACTCCGGCATAATCAAAAATATTCCTTTTGCCAGACCTGGGTTGCCCTCTTTATTTTCTTCTGAAAAAGATTTTCTTCCACAATGCCGGGAGGCGATACGACCACCAGCAGCACCAACATCTCATCCCCGGTGTTTTCGATGCGGTGCTCCACCTCCGGTGGGATGAAAATGGCTGTTCCCGGACCCACTTCGCGTTGTTCATTGCCGACGGTTTCGATTCCATTGCCGCGCAATACATAGAGCAGTTCTTCTACAGGGTGTGGGTGTTTATGCAAGGGCAGACCGGCGCCGGGCGGAATTGTGGTTTCCCAGACACTCATCTGCTTAACAGCGTTGGTGCTCTCATCAAAAAGGACTCGCAGGGTTTCATTGAGGCCTTCATGTTCGTAAAGCGGGCCCTCATCGCCGAACCATGAAGGTTTTTTGATGTATTTATATGTTTTCTTCATAAGACACTTATTTGGTTTAATTACGGATTAAACCCGCCTATCGGCCCAATTGGCAAACGCGGTTAAATTTTTCTCCTACAAGCCGATACCGATGGTCATTTATCATCGAAGGCGTGCGCACCTTTTTCCTTAAGTTGCTGTTCTGGCCCGGGCGGCGCATAAATCAACACATAGGTCAGATCCTCCTCAGGATCCACATCGATTCGGTGCATCTTGTTGGCAGGCGCAAAAACGGCCATTTGCGGCTCGATTCGATAAGATTCGCCCTCAATGTACATGGTTCCTGTTCCGGAAAGGATATACCAACAATGTTCATTATCGGGATGTTTGTGCTCGCCTCCTTTAATCCCGGCTTTCATCGTGTTGATCAGCAAAGAAAAATTTCTCGCACCGCTGATTTCTTCGTCGATAAGAACTCTAAAGGTGCCGGCATTACCGTGCAAAACACCGGTGACGGCATCTTTTAGCGGCACAACATATTTTTTCTCCATAGGTCATCCTCCTTATTACAAGTTATCTAGAAGTGGTTTGAAAACCCCATCTAATCATCGCAAGTTTCAGTTAATGGATTGTCCATCCACCGTCTACCATCAAAACGTGTCCGACAACCATGTCGGAAAGGGAACTGCACAAAAACAATGTTGCACCGACAAAATCTTCGGGCTGGGCCCAGCGCCCGACCGGAAGCATTTGTCCGGTGGCCCATTCCTTGTAACCCGGACGTTCAAACAATTTCCGACGTGTTGGTGTTTCCGTAACACAGGGTGCCACGGCGTTGACGTTAATCCCCTTGGCAGCCCATTCAAGGGCAAGCACGCGGGTGAGGTGGTGAACACCGGCCTTAGCCGCTCCATAAACCGAGCGGGTGGCAAAAGCAGTTCGGCCTAATGTTGATCCGATGTTGACGATCTTGCCGCGATCCTGTTGAATCATTATTTTGGCAACCGCCTGGCACGCAAAAAAAACGGCCTTTAAGCTGGTATCCAGGGTCTGATCCCATTCTTCTTCAGTAGCCTCCAGTGCTTCTACCGTTGCCGTCCAGGCGGCGTTGTTAACGAGAATATCGATTTTGCCAAAGGTGGTGTGAACCGCATCAACCATTTTTCGAATTTGGGACACATTTTGAAGGTCGACGGGAATCACCAATGCTTTGCGGTCTGCCGCTTCGATTTCTTTGGCTACCGCCTCCAGGTCAGATCGGGTGCGGCTGACCAGGGCGATATCTGCGCCGGCCTGGGCCAGCGCAATTGCCAATGTCCGTCCGATACCCTGGGAAGCGCCGGTGATGATGGCGATTTGATCTTTAAGGCCAAAACTGGTCCAATCTCTGTTCATAAGATATCCTTCGTTATCTCATCGCCTCTTCCATGTGCTCCATCATGGTAAAAACTACCGGTCCATCGGCAGAAACCAGCACATTTTCTTCCAGGCGGGTCGTCTGCGGCAGGCCGGGATGGCCGGCAAAGGTTTCGGCGGCAAAATACATGTTCTCCTTGATTTCGGCCGGATAATCCAGTGAATAGGCCCGCGAGATCCACATGCCCTCATACAGCGTTATGCCGATGCTGTGGGCAAACTGCTGCAGGGTGACGGTGCCGTATTTGTCATCATCGTATTTCGGAAAGGCAGCGGCCACATCGGCGGTGGTGTTGCCCGGCTTCAGCTGCGCAATGCCGGCATACATCGAATCGTAGACTTCACGGTAAAGATCGATCTCCTTCTGGTTCATCTTGCTGGCACATTTAAAGCAGCGCACAAAATCCACAAAATAACCGGAGGGTCCCACGGCATTGATGTCAACGATTATCAGGTCGCCCTGACGGATCATTTTGTCGGTGGCCCAGCGCCGATAAGGGCTGGTGTTGCCGCCGGAGGCCACGATAATGTCATAGATGATCTCGCACCCGCGCTCGAGCATAAATTCATGCACCTTGGCTTCGATCTCACGCTCGCGCACACCCGGTTTGAGCCATTCGTATTTGATCTTCCACATGGCGGCATCGCCGATGGAAGAAGCCTGTTTGAGTAATTCGATTTCATCAGGGGTTTTTATCGTGCGGGCCTTCGACAGGGCCGGCCAGCCGTTGACGATATTGATCTTACGTTCCTGATAGGCCTGCAACGTGGGCATATCCAGATTGTCAATTCCGATTTTTTCTTTTTCGACCCCGGCCTCCTTTAGGACCTCGACAACGCTGTCGACCATTCTACCGGCCATGTGCGGAACGGCGCCTTCGGCCCACTGCCAGGTAATCGCCGGGCGGACACGGTCCTGCATCCAGGGCAAATCAATGCGGGCGCAATGCATATCGGAGCCGGCGGTTTCAAATAAAATGGGCTCACCGCCGTTGGTCAAGACCACATAGCGGATATTGATATTATACTTCCAGTTGCCTTGATAGGAACCGGTCACATAACGGATATTGGCCCCGGCATAAAGGACCAGGGCGCCTAAATCCATGGCATCCATTTGTTCCCGGGTGCGCTGCAGGCGATCGCTGCGCAGCCGATCGAAATCAACGCGGTACTGCCAGTCGGCACCGGTCTGGCTGTAAAGACGACGCGGACTGGTATGATGTTGCTTCTCGATAAAATAGGTGTCTAGATCGTATCCCATGGCATCCCCCTTATAAAAATTTCATTGGTTTAATGATTTAATTTATTGGAATCCAAATAAAAGCGTTATAACGATATTGAAATGCCCTTGTATTCGGGCATGGGTCGGCGGCGTTGAAAAAGGTGTCACATCCAAATGGTCCGGAGTGCAAACCCGTCAGGATGCTATCTGATGCAATTAACAGTGAAAAAATTCGATGTCAAGAAAAATTATTTGACCACAAAGGATTTAGTTGGGGTGGATTATAAAAATCCTAATATCATATTACCGCGGCTTTATGGTTTTAATAAACAGCGGTTTTCTAAAAAACAGTTTATCTCTTTGTAATCATTATAATTATTAACATTTTTGAAGGCGGCCTTCAAAGATATAAATCCAAAAGAGGGCCTTGACGAATGCTTGGTTTTGTGGTTTTTATAATCCATACAGTTTTTCATCCCATGAAAAAAAGGATTTGACCGGTTGTTTTTTTGGCTTAATTCTGTTTAAACCTAAGACTTCTTTACCATTAATTTCAGCTGCGGAGGTTTTCTAATGCCGGACACATTGCTTGATTTGGGCCAAAGGATCCGTGAAGAAAGAAAGAGGCGCCAGTGGACCCTGGAGCAGTTTTCTGAAAAAACCGGACTCTCAAAAAGCTTTCTGAGTCAAATCGAACGCGGAAATACCGAACCTTCGATTACTTCGCTGAAAAAAATCGCCGCTCAGTTCGGCTACAGTGTCGTCAATCTATTCCCCAATGGACAGGGTGCTGAGGAAAGCTGGGGATACAATAATCGCCTGGCCGAGCATATACCCCATAACGATTATTATATTAAAGATGTTGCCGTGGTGCGGGCCGGAAAGCGCAAGCGCATCGCCCTGCCCGGTTCAAAGGTCGTCTATGACCTCATGACGCCGGACATGAAGCGCAAATTGGAAGTCATGTATATGCGCGTTTCCAGGGGTGAAAATTCAGGTGAAGAACCCATGCTGGACTCCCCCGGCGAAAAGCTTTGCATGGTGATGAAAGGCACCCTGGAGTTACGCGTCGGACAGGAGGTTTATCGGCTCGAAGAAGGCGATAGCCTCTATTATCCGGCGCATGTACCGCACTCATGGCAGGCCCTTGATGGAGACAGTATTGAGGTTATTTGGATTCTGACACCGCCTTCGTTTTAAATAAATAAAAAAATATCAAAAGTGGAGACAAAAAGATGAGCCAAGCAGATAAGAAAAACAGCGGACAACCCTGGAAAACCGATAACTGGTATGTCAGTTCCTGGAATTATTTGGAGGAAGTCACCCAGGGCTTTAAGCCGCCCAAAGCCGTCAAAATTCATGACATTACCCTGCGCGACGGAGAGCAACAGGCCGGGGTCATTTTGAAAAAAGACGATAAAATCCAGATCGCCGAAAAGCTTTCCGAAGTCGGGATTCACCGCATCGAAGCCGGCATGCCGGCGGTATCCCCCAATGACGAGGCCGCCATTCGAGCAATCGTTAAACGCAACCTGGACGCCGAGATCTTTTGTTTTGCGCGCTGCATGGTTCCGGATGTCGAATTGGCGGCCGATTGCGGTGTGGACGGTATTGTCATTGAAATTCCGTCCAGCAAGCATTTAATCGAGCAGGGCTATAAATGGCCGCTGGAAAAAGCCGTCGAGCTGTCCATCACCGCCACCCAGGCCGCGAAAAAAGCCGGCTTGTATACGGTATTTTTCACGATCGATGCCACCCGCTCGGACATGAATTGGCTGCTGGATCTGGTCGAGAAGGTGGCCACCGAAGGCCATATGGATGCCTTTACCCTGGTTGACACCTTTGGCGTGCTCTCCTCCCATGCGGCCACCTATTTTACCCAAAAAGTGATAGAGCGCGTCAATACACCGGTGGAAATCCACTTCCACTCGGATTTCGGTCTGGGCGTGGCCAATACCATCAATGCGGTGCTGGCCGGTGCGGAAGTGATTCACTCCACGGTTTTGGGTATCGGTGAACGCGCGGGCAACACCCCGATGGAAGAAACCGCCCTGGCGCTGCTGACCCTTTATGGAATCGATGTGGGTATCGATTTCGGTAAACTCAATGAACTGTCCAAGCTGGTGCAGAAATTGACCGGCATTGAAGTGCCCAAGAATCGGCCCTTTATCGGTGATTGGGCCTATAACATCGAATCCGGAATCGTAACCGGATGGTATAAAAATGTTTTTCAAGCCGACCCCACGATTGTATATCCCGTAAATCCTGAATTTGTGGGCCACGAACCCCCGGACATCTTCATGGGCAAAAAAAGCGGGCTTGATAATATCGGGATATGGACGCAGAAACTGAACATCGAACTTACTGAAGACCAGCAGATGGCCGTTCTTAAAAAGGTAAAGCAAACATCGCATGACTTGAAG